>JAFGHE010000317.1 GCA_016930295.1 Sedimentisphaerales bacterium | reverse complement strand
CCGAGAGCCTGCCGGCCAGGGCAGTACCGGGATTGGGCGTAAGCGGAATCAGGAAGCAATAATCCATGCCCATATCGTATTGGCAGTCGAGCAGTCGGTTTAAATCGTCACGGGTATCGCCGGGCAGGCCGAATATCATCGATCCGATGGTATAGACCTGCGGGTACTTTTCGCGCAGGATGCCCAGCGCCTCCCGGCAGATCTCCGGCGCGTTGTTATGTTTATTTAACGTAACCAGCCCCTCGGGATCGTCCCGTTCGATGCCGATCATGACTTGGCGCAGCCCGGCCCGAACCAGTTTTTCAAGAACACCCAGTTTTTCATCCCGAATCACGCCGTCGGCACGCAGCCAGGCAGTATGCAGCGTTGCCGCCCCTTCTCGAGTATTAAGCTTGCTGTTGAGCATTAATTCAGCCCATTCATCCGACCACTCCGATGATACATTAAACGTCGGGTCCACCCAGCCGAAGGTGCGGCGCCCAAACTCGTGATACAGACGCTGGACTTCCTCAAAACTCCGGCGTGCGCTCTTCGTGCGCCAGCAGGGGCGCACCTGCCCGTTGCCGTTGACGCTCTCGCCCATGTGCTTCCATAAAATACAAAAGTCGCAGGTATCAATACAGCCGCGCGAATGTTCGATGCTGACCAGGCCCGGATGATTGTGTGAGCGATAGCCATAGGAGTTCATGTTGATCAAATCGTAAGCGGGAAAGGGCAGGGTATCCAGATCTTTGATCACAGGACGCACCGGTGTCATAACAGTCTGGTTATGGTCACCCCTAAACGCCAGCCCCGCTATGGACGGCCACAAAGACCAATTATCATAATGGCGCAAAAGCTCAACCCAGGTCTGTTCTCCTTCACCACGCACAATTACGTCGATGGAATCTTCATTTAAGGAAGACTCTATCGTATGGGCAAAGTACGTGCCCCCGGCTACCACCAGACAGTCCGGGTAATATCGTTTGACCAGTCGCGCGGCGCGCAGGGCTTCATGGACGGATACGGTCTCCTCTCCGATTCCCAGTACGTCGATGGGCGTTTCAGCAAGCCTGCGCTCCAGTGTCTGCCAGCCTGTTTTTTCCGCCGGCGCATCCCATACCTGAATATCCGCGTCCGGCACCTCGCGCCGGGCCGCCGCCGCCAGACATAACAAACCCAGCGGCTGCCAGAACGCCGAGGTCTCACTGTTAAATGGCCAAACATATCTCGGTGGTCGTAACAATAAAATTCGCATATAGAAGTCCTGCTTAATAATTAACAGTCAAAGCTCTCTATCTATAGTTGTAACTTCAGGGGTAAATCTGACAATCTAATTAAATATTTTTTTCATATTTCGTTGGTTTTCTGCTCTTGACATTGGGACAGTATAAAGTTAAGTTATTTCTATATAATAAGTTGTGTCAGGCAAAGTTAAATCAGGTTTGAGTTGAGTAAATGAAGAGGTACCCGACCGCCATGATTACCCGTACCAGCACAGAATTGCTCGATGGTCTGATGGACAGCTCGGATGAGAGTATCTGGAGGGAGTTTGACCATCGCTATCGGCCGTTGATCCTGTCCGTGGCCCGGCGTCTGGGCTTGTCCCAAATGGATGCCGATGATATTGCTCAGGATACCATAACAGCGTTCCTGCAGGGATATCGCCAGAGTCGCTATGACAGGAACAAGGGGCGCCTGCGCGACTGGCTCTGCGGTATCGCCGCCAATAAGATTCGACAGCTCTATCGCCGGAAAAAGCAACAGGAAAAAATGATAACGGATAATACCCTCGGCGCCGGGTTCTGGGACCGGATGGAAGATTCTCATCTCAAGGATTTCTGGGATGAGGAATGGGAAAAAGGCATACTACGCTGCGCTTTGGAAACAGTACGCCGGGAAGTAAATCCCCAGAATTATGAAGCGTTTGAATTGTTTGCCCTGCAGCAGTGGCCCGCCAAACGCGTAGCCGCGCATCTGCAGGTTTCCGAAGATACGGTGTATCAAAGTAAATCCCGAATATTAAAACGGATACGGGAACTATTACCCCAAATAAAAGAAATATGGTGAAGCATCACTGATCGCCGAGAACGGATATACCATGAGTTCGAAATGTCTCGATTCAAAACAACTGGCTGACTGGGTGGCCGGTCAGACACTGGTGAAAGAAGCCGAAGCGATACAGGTGCATCTGGACCAATGTGATTCGTGCAGGGCAAAAATAGCTGAACTACAGGAAGATGAAATACTCACCGACAGGCTGCGCAGCGCTTTAGGGTGGGATGAAAAGGTGGCCCTGCGCGAGCGTCTGGAGAAATATACCTGTAATCAATACCAGATACTGCATGTCATCGGCCAGGGGGCCGGCGGCATGGTCTTCAAGGCCCGGGACGTTAAGCTCAATAAATTCGTTGCCATTAAATGTCCGGTCAATAAAGATCAGCAGCAGCGGCTCCTGGCGGCCTTTACCGAAGCCCGCACTCAGGCTAAAATTAATCATCCTAACGTGGCAGAAGTGTATTCCCTCTGCGATAATCCGGAACTGCCTTACCTGGTCATGGAATATGTGGACGGACGCCCTGTCAATGAGGCCGTGGAAGGTAAATCCCTGGAAGACATTCTGGATATCTTTAAACAGATATTAATCGGTGTTAAATCTCTCCATGCCCGGAACATCGTCCACCGGGATCTCAAGCCGGGAAATATCATGGTTGATAATGCCGGCCGGGTCAAAATACTGGATTTGGGGATCGCCGGCCATATTGAGGTGTCCTCTGAAGAATGTAACCAGCGAACCCCGATTGCCGGCACGCCGGCCTATATTGCTCCGGAACAAAGCCGGGGGGAGAGTCTTACTCCGGCCATGGATGTCTTTTCCCTGGGGATTATTCTGTTTGAATTGCTGACAGGCCGGCGACCTTTTAACGGCTCGTCATCCTACGGGATTATACAGGCCATTCGCCAGTCGGATCCGCCTTTACCCCGTGCGTTAAATGGTTCGATTCCGGGTTCCTTACAGGCTGTCTGCCTGAGTGCCCTGGAGAAAGATCCTCAACGCCGTTATCCCGGCGCCCGGGAATTTCTCATGGATCTGGAACGATTTATGCAGGGCGAGCCGGTCGTGGCCAATCCCACCATGCTGCAGGATATACTCGAGCACGGCGTGGACAGGCATATCAATGATCTGGTTCGATGGCAGCAGGATCATTTAATCAGTACCCGGGAAAGCGATTATTTCATCAGCCGGTATGAACGACTGCAGCAGCGGGAAGAACAATGGGTTCTGGACAGCCGGCGAATTTCCTTTTCTCAGGTTATTCTTCATCTGGGCGCCTGGGCCTGCGTGGTCAGTGCCTTTCTGATGCTCTACTTCACCTGGGGGCAACTCACCCGGTGGCAGCGTATCGTTTTACCGCTGGGGATATTAATCGTACTTACGTGTGCCGGCGAGTTACTTTGGCAGTATCGCTCCCGGCGTGTGGCCCTGGTGCTGTTGATGGCGGCGTGTTTGATCTGGCCCATACTGATTTCCACCACCCTGGTTACCATGGAATGGTTATCACCGCCGGCCGAAGAACAGGCACTGGTCAGGGATGGTCAATCACCGGTAATCGTGCCGACCGGAGATTTACTGGAAGGTTTCATGAGCAACTATCAATTGCTGATAACCGGGGCATCCTGGGTCATATTGAGTCTATTGCTTTGGCGGCATACCAGAACAGCCGCCATGACGCTCATTTGGACTCTCAGCCTGTTGGCTCTGGCCACTGCCATATTCAGCTTGTGGGGATTGCGCACCTTTCTGGAAAACCAGGATTATGATATCGTCGCCGGCGGCTATCTCATTCCGGGTATCATCCTGTTTGTCATCGCCCTGATGATCGATTTGCAGGGCCGGGCCGCTCCCCTGGCCGGACCTGCTTATATCATCAGTACGGCCGTTATCGTTCTTTCCCTGACCGGCGTGGCCGTATTTGCACCGACAACCGACTGGCTCGGATTGAGCCGCTTCATCGCGGACAAGAATGAAGAAATCGCCTATAGCTTCATTTTGAACGGCGCCCTGTTTTTAATAAGTGGTTTTCTGATGGACCGGTCCTTGCAGAGTTCCTGCCTGCGCCGGATTGCGGTGGTGCTGTTCTGGCTGGCGCCTACACATATTTTAGCGCCTGTCTTTTATCTGGTAACCCGGCATAAATGGTCGGTTGCATGGCTGCCGGCCGGGTGGACCCTCTCGGAATTACTCCTGCCCGTCTGCGCCCTGTTTTTTATCTTTGCCAGTGTGCCCAAACAGATGAAATCCTTTTTCTTTTCCGGCCTGTTCTACGTGGCCCTCTCGGTCATCTGGATTACCCGCGAACATTTCCAGGAAAAATTCTTCTGGCCGATCACCCTGGCTCTGGCCGGACTCCTCCTGGTCCTGCTTGCCTGGTACCGCCCGACCTTGTTTGATCGCAAAAAAAACCTCAAACCTGAATAAATATTAGGGTGGCATGCTTAAGCTTCGCTATCGCTGCGCGTAAGCATGGGATCATTGTACCACGACCGTGTCGGCCGTGCTAACCGAAAGGCAGAAGGGTGACGGAACTTCGCTTAAAGCTTCCGTTTATTAAAAAATGACGGGTGGCAGCGTCTTTCGCGACAGAGAAAGGCGATGGGTAAAACAACTCTT
>JAFGHE010000316.1 GCA_016930295.1 Sedimentisphaerales bacterium | reverse complement strand
CTAGCGTCAAAAGTATTTCGAACGGTTGTTTCTGGATTAAAAACAGCGACTTAAAATGCCAATATCCACTTTTGACGGTGGCATCAAATTTACTATTTTATATGAGCATACTTTTACGGCGTTATTAACAACTTTATCTGCCCGGCGATTTGCTTCAGATTGACGATATGGTCATCAAGCTCTCGACAGGCCACTGTACCAAAAAGGGTGGTAAAGATAAGTCCGGAAAGTGCATCAGGATCAAGCTCGTTCTGAATCGTACCGGCAGACTGGGAATCCACAATAACCTCCCGCCAGATATCCATCATCCAGTTGAGTATATCCCGAACCTGCTGACTGAGCCGGTCTTTGTCCTGTGCTCTCTCCAGAACCAGACGCGAAAGAAGCAGACAATTATACCACTGGCCCGACTGGTTCAATTCAATAATACGATCCATCATCACCTCAAATCGCAGCGCCGGCTCAGCGGACCGGACCGCCGCCACCACCGCCGTCTCATAATCGCTGCGCAGTTGGCCCAGAACCGCCAGAGCCAGGTCCTCCTTACTCCTGAAATGATAGTAAAACGCCCCTTTACTCAGCGATAAGGCCTCCAGTATGTCCTGCGTACTCGTATGATAATATCCATGCAAGGCAAATAAACGCCCCGCCGTAAGGACTATATCATCCCGAGTCTGGCTGCCACGCTGACCTTTCGCCATAACTACAAACTCCTTATCATTTCAAAGGAAATAACAGTCTAAACAACCTAAAGCTTGATGTCAAGATATGAAAGAAAAGGAAACAGAGACAATAGAGCAGAGAATATATAATTATTCCTTCCTACTGTAACCAGTTATGAGCAAATTCCCAAAATTCATGGAGATTGATCACGCAATCACCATTCAGGTCTAATTCGCCGCAGTATGACGCGAGCCAGTATCCCAGGAACTCCGGTAAATCGTCTATATCCACGGTATGGTCCCCGGTGAAATCGCCGTATAATTCTTCCGAAAGAATGCCGGTAATCTCAATGTCATCAATTGCCATATCGCCGCGCGAGCCGCCGGCGGCCACCGCCCGGAACCGTATCCTGATGGTCTCCGTGTAAGCACTCAAATCTACGATCGCCTGTGTATATGGGTCACTGCTGGAGGTATGCTGCTGACCGCTGAGACTCCAGATGCCGTTGTGCCAGGAACCATCATACACATCCACATTAAGCGTTCCTATATTCGAGCCATACATGTGATAATAAAAAGTCAGTACACGATCACTACCTCCCAAGGCAGGACCTTCCAGATAAGCCATATCGCCGGCAGAATATGCATAACCACTGGATGTCTCAAGATAGACATACCATGTACTGCCGTTTGCTCCTCCGGACGGCCCGGTACTGCTGGAAGGGGTGCTGCCCGAGTTTCGCATCCAGTCGTGGGTATCCCCTGTAACATTTACCCAATCGCCAAAGCCGCTCTCGAAATCAGCGGAAATATACAGGGGACCTTCGCCACTGGGGGCAGCGGATTCTTCGCCTGAGGGATCGGACTCGTTGTTGCTGGTATCAACAGCCGTAACAATATAGTAATAGATTATACCGTTAGTGACACTGTTGTCCGTATAATTCGAGCTGCTTAGCAGGGCGCCATTCAGTTGGACATAATTGCTGCTTGAAAATGTGGAACGATAAATATTGTATCCATCCAGATCACCTTCGGAGTTATCGTCCCAGTCAATTGAGACAGTACCGTCACCGGCCGTGGCGGCCAAAGCCATTGGCGCGTCCGGAGGGGTAGTATCGCCACCGGTAATGTCAAAAGCCTCCATCGCCATCAGCATATCCACGTCATCCCAGGCCGGGGCCGGTTCAAACAGGGCGCGGTAGCCGCAGGGCGAACCCCACACCCACGTAGGCTCCCAGTAAAACACCCCTCTTCCTTTGCCATTGGGCGTAGCCTCAATCCGCTGGATCAGTTCTTCCAGAAATGCCTTCTGGTTCTCAGGCGATGCCCCGGTCTCACCCGTGTAATACTCAGCGGTTTCCGCGATAATGATATCTTGAGAATAGTTTTGCCCCATGAAATTCAGACAGTTCGTCAGGTCAGTGAAGGTGCCGTGCCACTCCGGGTAGAAAGACTGCCCAATGACGTCGAATGACACGCCCCGGGCCAGGAGGTTATCAAAAAACCATTCCGTAGTCGCCTGGTTGCCGCCTTTATCAATATGGATCATAATTTCCGGCATGGGCTCTGTCCCTCGGCCGTCGTCCACACCATCTATGCCGGCATTGACCAGGTCGGCATAATTCGACCAGTTGCCATTATTACAGACCTCTCCATCCGGCCAGAGCATACCGCAGGGTGTCTCGTTGCCAATCTGGACCATGTCCGGCATGGCATTATTAGTACGCAGATGCTCGATGACATCGCGCGTGTAGTCATAAACCGCGACAACCAGCTGCGCATGATTCATCCCCTGCCAGGCAGCGGGAATGGTTTGGTGTGTGGGGTCCGCCCAGGTGTCCGAGTAATGAATATCAAGCAAGAAATTGAATCCTTCGGATTTGGCACGGGCGCCCAGTTCAGTCACGTAGTCAAGGTCCTGGCATACGCCGCTTACCGAACCGCCGGGCGTGTGAAATAGTCGTAGTCGAATCCAGTCAAGATCGTGATTCGATAAGATAGTGAATATGTCCCTGGGTACGCCATACTCTTTGTAGATGACCCCTTCCGTTTCCTGCTGGGTTTGCATGGATATATCTACCCCTCTTATGAACTGGGCGTAAGTCTCATGCGATACCAGAATGCTTAATAACAAAATAAATAGCGGGTAGATATTCTTTCTGCACATAGCGATCTCTTTACTCCTTCTTCATATTCGAAAAACTCTTTTTGTTCCTGACTCCTTTTTGGCTGTTTTTTGCCATACAGCTTTTTTCTACTCCTTCACTTCCCGGCACCGGCGCCCGGATTAGCCCTGTTTACCTGCCGAAGTTATGTAACTATGGTTTGTACTTCATGGTACCCACGGCATCGAAGTATTGGCCGGTCGTAAACTTGCCGACCACGTGTACTCTGCCTTTTTCATTGGCTTCCAGTTGTTCCATACAGTCGGTTATATCAAAGGTGGCGGTTATGGTCGCCTTGACTTTCACACCACTGCCTTTTTCGACAATGGTCAGATTCTCCGCTTCGATCCCGCCGGGATAGAAAATGAGCGATTCAACCTCATCGATATCGTCGGCGCCTATCCCCTTCGGTGTTTTTATCGTGGCGGTGACCGAGCTATATTTGGCCAGTACCTTTGTATTCAAACTACTCGGTTTATATTTGAGTTTCATGGTCATCGGACCCACGACTTCCACGCTGCAGTCATCAGATTCCGAGGCATAGGGACCGTTCTTTAACAAAAGATCAATGGTGTGGTCACCGATGGGTAATTGAATATGAGGCGTTTGGCCGGTGGCCTGGCAGTCAACATCGTCTATGGTCCAGTTCCAACTATACGTATGCGTGTTGTTGGGATCGGTTGAACAGGAACCATCCAGCGTGACATCGGCATAGCCGTCGATAAAGGCATAGACGGTCTGGTCCGGGCCGGCATCGGCATAACACGTCTCGCTTTCCAGGGCGATAGACAGGTCCAGCGTGGTGATGGAGCCGGCCGGCAGGATCAGCGGGCTGGCTGGATCGTAACTTTCCACCAGGGCACAGTTCCGGGTCTGGCTCGTGCGATACATGTTTCCGCTGATAACAATAAAGCCGGCAAAGGTAAACTCGTTTTCATAGACATCCGCACCGGCATTAATAATCACAACACTGAGTTCATCTTCGTCCGGGCTGATATAGGCCGAGATCAACAGGTCCGTGGCATTGGTCAGGGCCTCCACCCGCTGCCAGCCGGAATGGATAAAGGCCGAATAATGCTTGAATCCATAGTAGTCGGAGTTGATGATATACTCGGAACTGCCTTCCGATGGTATGGTCACCAGACCTCCGGACCCACCCCAGAACAATTGCCAGTACAAATAGCCGGCTACACCCTCCACGGTCAACGAGTTATGTATTAACCGTGCCAGATTCAAGGCGTCAGGCCAGGAATCCGTGGAAGCCTCGTACTCTGTCTGAAATATAGGTCGATCACCGAAATCTGTAGCGAAATCGGACATATAGGGAATATACACATCAGGATCGTCACCGCTGTTGATATTATAAAGATGGTGTGAATATCCATAGGCGTGAGAATCGTCAATCAGATTCTCCAGATAGCCGGCGGAGTTGGGAATCCCCGCTGCTTCGGCGGCAAGCATCGTGGGCATACCCGAACCCATGCGGGAGTTGAGTACCTGCCAAACCGACTCAAAGGCCTGATCATAGCCGGCAATTTTTTTTGTTTCAGTGCCACTGTATCGACATGTGTCCCAGTCAGCCTCCCAGTCGGGTTCATTTTGCACATTTATATAATCGGCATTGACACCGTAGATGCCGCTCCAGACATCCAGACTGTCGGCCCACCATTCGGCCAGTTCATGGTACATGTAATCACCATTGGCATCCTTCTTGAGAGTGCCGCGATTCAGATTGTCGTTACTTTTCAGATAGGTTGGGGGCGACCAGCATGAGATCATAATCTTCAGGGATCTGCCTAACGATTCCTCACCGGCGGTAATAATTTCAGCCGATCGGCTCATGTAGACGTCATTGCCCTGGTCATAAACGTTACGCAGCCGATAGATGTCAAGGCCCAGTTGTCCAAAAAGAAGACCATAAATTTCATCTTTACGGGGATGGCCGGTCAGCCAGTTATCATACCAGGCGCCGGAGGCGCCAAAGCCCTCGATTTCCTGGTAAACGGTATTGACACTGACCTGGCCGGTAGAATAATAATCAGGAATATCGATTACAGTATCCTCAATACCATAGACTTCTATATCATCAATCGCCATATCACCCAGATGGCCGCCGGCCGCTACCGCACGGAAACGAATCCGGATGGGCCTGCTGAAGTCACTCAGGTCCACAACCGCCGGGCTGTAAGGATCACTGGGAGAGGTTTGCTGCTGCCCGCTGATACTCCAGATGCCGTTAGTCCATATTCCGTCGTACACATCCACATAGAGCGTGCCAATATGCGCACCATACATGTGATAATAAAATATCAGGATGCGATCGGTCCCGTTGATCTCCGGACTCTCAAACCAGGCCGTATCCCCGGGTTCGCCGGCGCCATCCGAGGCCCGCGAGGTCTCGAAAAACAGATACCCGGTACTCTCGCCGGCGCTGCCGTCAGGACCGGTTGTACCATAGGTTTCACCGGTGGGAGTCTGTCCGGAAGTACGGGTCCAGTTATGCGAATCACCCGTCACGTTGGCCCAGTCGCTGGTATCGTCCACAAAATCCTCATTGCTGAGCAGGACGAGGCTGCCATCATTGGGCACAGCGGATTTGGCCTTGGAGTAACTACTTTCATTGTCGTCAGTATCTATGGCCGTGACCACATAACTGTAAACGGTAAAATTCGTGACGGTATCATCGAGGTACTCAGAAACAGTCAACAGAGAACTGTTTAGCCGGGTGGCGCCGGCGCCGTTTATGGAGCGATAGATGTTGTAGCCGGCCAGATCACTTTCGGAGTTATCGTCCCAGTCCAGCGAAACCGTGCCGTCGCCGGCCGTTGCTGCCAGAGACGTTGGCGCCGACGGGGGAATGGGAATATCAAAGGCCTCCATCGCCATCAGCATATCGACATTATCCCATACGTCGTTGATCGGTGCGAATAGTGCTCTGTAACCGTTGGGCGAGTTCCAGACCCACGCAGGCTCCCAGTAAAACAATCCTCTTCCTTTTCCATTGGGTGTAGCCTCGATCCGCCGGATCAGTTCTTCCAGAAAGGCTTTCTGGTTCTCCGGTGATGCCCCGGATTCACCCGTGTAATAGTCAGCGGTTTCCGCGATAACGATATCTTGAGAATAGTTTTGCGCCGTGAAATTCAGACAGTTCGTCAGGTCAGTGAAGGTACCATGCCACTCCAGGTAGAAAGACTGCCCGATGACATCGAATTCCACCCCCTGGGCCAGCAGATTATCAAAAAACCATTCAGTAGTCACCTGGTTGCCACCCCGATCAATATGGATCATGATTTCCGGCATAGGCTCTGTCCCTCGGCCTGCCTCTATACCGTCTATACCGGCGTTGACCAGGTCGGCATAATTCGACCAGTTGCCATT
>JAFGHE010000315.1 GCA_016930295.1 Sedimentisphaerales bacterium | reverse complement strand
TATTGTAAAATATGAAGTTACAATTTATTAGCAAAAATTTTGTCATTTTACATATAAAACATTTGACAAATAAACATTTCAGGTTATAATTCATTTAGACGAAAAATAATGTAATTGGTACCTTAAAAACAACTGCGCAGTTATATAATTATATTGAGTAAGCTGATTGACATAACTATACCTTAATTTATAAGAGTTCAACCCCTGACTCTCATGCCGAAAGGAGGTGCGCCATGAAAAAGAGATTATTATTAATCCTTTTTTTGACAGCACTTATAGTCCTGCCGATATCCTCACTGGATGCTAAATCTCAAAAAAAATCCGCCAATAATAGTAATTCCGGCAGTAAATCTAATGTTGTATCCAATAAAAAAAGTGGCAATAATTCATCCAGCCGGAACAGTAGCAAAGGTTCAGACAGAAAATCCTCATCAAAAAGTTTTTCCAGTTCAGGCAAAAACAAGGAAAGTGCCTTAGCGATTGCCAGGAACGATTCCGGTAAGGCCGGTTCGCAAAGTTCCAAATCCAGCTATAAAGTGACCACGAAAAAAAACGGCACGGTCAAAGTCAAACAAAACTATAAAAACACAAAAACCTATAAAACAGATACCGAGAAATACAGCGTAGCGCCGACCCCGGAAAGACTGATTTCCCAACGCAGAACAGGCTCCCCCTCACCGGCCCGGAATAACACGGACGTTGCCGTGGAAAACCGCTCGTCACGCACAAGTCCAAAAAGACCACCCATACTAAGTCGAAGTTCATCTTTTGAAAAGCTTAGTGTAAGAAGTAATCAAACGCCTTCTTCCGGTAGCCGGCCGGCCCTTAAAGTTCAGAAAAATAAAACTATTCCTTTTCCTTCTACAAACATAAATAAAGTATCTAAAAAGGAAAAATCGGTTGTAAAAAATAACGGCTCAAGTCTTTATCAAAGCAAAACACAGATAAAAAGTTCCGAACTGGAAAAATCCTCGTCCAGAATTAAACCGTTCATAATCCATAACCATAGCCGTGGGAAAAATCCGCTTATTGAACAGCACCGGAAAAAAACTTCTTTGAGAAAAACCCTTCCCAACATTGGTCCCGGAAAAAATCCGGTGGTTGTCATGCATCGCCAAAGCCGTGTTACCCATCCCAAAAGACCTGAGCTGCGATTATCTGACAGAAGAACCGGAAGAACCCAACTGGATAAAAAGGCCGTCAAATTCAATAAACATATTAGAATATCAGATTTTTCTAAATCTAGACCTTCATATGGAAGTCATCAACATCCCGGCAGCCGCAGTACCCATGTAGTGATACAACCTCGTTACGGCTACCATGATCGATATCAGTTCTGGAAGCCCTGGAAAATCAGCCGCAAACCTCGCTGGAGCCGACATTACAACTACCACCATCGCTCGTATGCATGTATCTTCCTGCACGGCTGGGGGCTCTTTAACTGGCCCTGGGACCGGACCTATACTACCTATTATGAGTATATTTATCCGGAACGTACCGTATATGTATATGACAGTAATCCAGTGGTGGTCGTGAACCCCGAGGAACCTGTAGTGGAAATTAAACCGGTGTATGGCTCCCGGCAGGAAGAACTCATCGACTACGTTACGCGCGAGGAACCCGCTAAACGCCTGGCCGCCGTTCAGGAATTAGCCCGGTTCGACTCAATCCAGGTCGTCGCGGCATTGATCGAAGCTCTAATTAACGATGCCGACCCCCAAGTGCGTGTCGCTGCAGCCCAGAGCCTATCGCGCATAGGTAATCCCAGGGCGTACGAGGCACTCCTGCGCAGCGCAGAAGTGGACGAAGAAGTAAGCAGTGAAGCCCAACTGGCCGCGGATACCCTGTATGAATCTGTGGACCGGGAAGGTATTTATGTCAGTAACGTATTTCCGCCCATGAATCAGGGTGATCCCGTATTGGGAGAATACCTGGAAGATTTACGCTTCGGGTCCGAGTATGTCCGTAAACAGGCCGCGGAAAAACTGGTGGACCAGAAAGGCACTCAGGCGGTCGTCGCTTTAATTAACACCATGATGAACGACCCCCACCAGGATGTCCGGGAAGAAGCCGCCGAAAGCCTGGGTAAAATCGGCGACCGTATGGCCCTGCCGTTCCTGAAATGGACCCGGGATAACGATAACGACAACTCCACGCGCAAAGAAGCGGAAAAAGCAATTGAAAAAATTTACAATACCATTAGTATTTCATGATACCCCAACGGAGGAATGGTATTAACCGATGGAGTCGTTAATTAATATGGAGATTTTTAAGTGCCGGATACATTAGGACGTTTGATTTTCGAATTTGGAGCCCGAGTACGTTTATTTAAAAACAGAACCGTTTCCCAGAGTGAAACCATTGGCAATTTAACAGAGCGCGATTTAGCCATCCTTGAATATGTTTACGACAAGGGTGAGGCCAGCTTTGCCCAGATCGCACAACATCTGCATATGGCCGATATTCCCCGTGCTTCGACCAGTGCCATATCGCAGACGATCACGGCCCTGTATGCGGATAAGGGATTAGTGGAAAAACGACTCAATCCCCAGGACCAGCGCCAACCGATTATAACCCTCACTGAAAAGGGCAGGCAAACGGTTGAGATAATGCGAAAAGTAAGGCTGGAATTACTTACCATTGTAAAAGCATCCATGGACTTGTCCGAAACAGAGGCGGCTATTGTGGAACAGGCTTTTGCCCGGGGCATACAATACTTTGACAAGCTTCTGGCGCATGAGACGGTACCACACTCCCATAACTAGGAGAAAATACCATGAAAGCTATAAAAATCATACTGTTACTTGCGTTCATTGTGATCCTGTCTGACTCATCCTCAGCCCAGACCAGGTACGGACCCCGCCAGGACCGTGGGTATTATAACTATTATCCCTCATCAGCCCGAACATTTGGCAATTACCCTCCGCCCTGGGTTCATGACCGGCCCCCGTGGTGGTATCGCCAATATCGCCCCACACGCTATAATCTGCCCTGGGACAAACCCGCTCTCGAAGTCTCGATTAATTATACCGACGATTATCACCTGTTTTATATGCCTATTCCTCCTATTATTGTCCCGGAGGTACCGGAAAAACCAAGAGAGTTGGTCCAGACCGTGGGATATGACTCTCGCCTGAATTTTTTAATTGATACGGTTCGGCATCGCACCACGCAGGACCGACTGTTAGCCGTTCAGGAACTCAGCGAACATAAACATATATCCTCCGTTGCCGTGCTGGTGGATACCCTGTTTAATGACCGCAGCCTGGATGTACGTATCGCCGCGGCCCAGAGCCTTTCCCGGATAAACCTGCCCATGGCCTACCTGCCCCTGATGCGAGCAGCGGGCCATGAGGAGGACGAAAAGATACGAACCGCGGCACGGACCGCCGCCCGGCATATCCGCGAAAACTCGGACGAAGACCTGCCGAACGAAATTTCCGCCCCTGCCATCACCCATGGCGACCAGAAAATGGCAGACTGCATCGAGGAGTATATCCACGGCAAGGCAGATATCCGCGAACGGGCCGTGGAAAAGCTGAGTAAGTATCAAAGTAACCGTGCAGTCGCCGTCCTGGTCCACGCCCTGATCAACGATAGCGATGAGGAAATACGGGCTGAAGCCGCCGAAAGCCTCGGTAAAATCGGCGATAGCATGGCCGTACCTTTCCTGGAAAGTTCGCGGGATCATGACCTGGAAAAATCCGTACGTAACGCCGCCCAAAAAGCACTGGACAAAATAGACCAAAACGACTAATATTTCTATATTATTATATAGTTAGTTGCTTCGTGCCATGATACCGCTTCTATACCACTATAGAACGTTTCATACCTTATTATATATGTTCTTTAGTACTATGGCGTTAGCATAATCTGGGGTTCCTGTCCAATCGGGATGGCCCAACGATGCGTGCATAAAGGAGCCTGAAATGATTCCCAAAAGATTACTCACCATCCTTACGGGTCTGATGCTGTTATTACTCGTTCCCCCCCCTGCCCTTACGTTTGGCGCAGACAATTCTGAAAGCTCAGAATCCTCCCGGCAGATACAGAAAATCAAGATTATCAGCTTTTATACCAATGACAATGAACTGGTGACCGGCAGGCTCATCAGCCAGGATAAAAATAAACTGACCGTCGCTAAAATAGAAGGCAGCCTCATCACAACCTCGACCTACGGCACCCGGGATATTAATGCCGGCACCCGCATGATTCAGACCGTTACGGAACTGGAATATTATCAGGAGATGGGCGATTATTTCGCCGATCGCACCGGTGACTTTCTGGACGATCCCGATGACTTTATCCAGGCCATACGTTATTATGAAAAGGCCCGGGAACTGGCAAATTCGAACGACAAATATAATTCCAAACTGGCCCGGGAACTGGAAGATAAAATAACCCGGCTCAAGGCCGACCGAAAGGTATGGGCAGAGGAAGTGCAATCCCGCGCGAATTTGAAAGAACTCGAATTCAAGGCCACTTTCGATAATCGCCTGGACGATCTTAAAATAAAAATTGAACAGCAGAACAAAAAATTCGAGCAACTGGAAACCGATGTCAACCAAATCAAAGACAATATTACCCAGTTTGACCAGAACGTCAGTTGGGAAATCAACCGGATACTGGGTGAAATGACCACCGTTCGAGAAGCCATGGACGCCATGATGCAGCAAAGAAATTTGGTGGTGCCCCCTAACCTACAATTAATGCCACCCATGTACCCGCAGCAGTATTACTATCCCTATTACTACTACTATCAGGGCTCCGGCTCAAACTTCCCCAGCAACCAGCCCAACCCGGACCAGTACCCCCAAAACACCCCTAACTCCGAAAACTACCCCCGCAACACCCTCCAACCCCCGACGGAAGGGCAATAAAGTAGGGGCAACCCAAGTGGTCGCCCAAATCACCTATAATCCTAGCCGCTACGGTGTTTGGTTTTTGGGTTGGATGTTATTTAAGCGTTGGGTAAGCGCCTGTATAAGGGGGGGTATTTTCAGGCCACCCGAGACGTTTACAGACATCGATCGGGAGTTGGGTAGCGGTTTTGGCGGCGGGGAAGGTGGGGAGTAGCCGGTAGTTTTTTAGTGCGGGGCTCTGGAATAAGGGGCCGGGGTAGGAAGTGAATGACAGGCTGTGGGCGGCAAAATCGGGGTAAATATTATGCAAATCCGCCGGGGAATCCAGTTCCACCCGGCAGCGTGGCGCGTCGGCCGGGCTCCACTGGATCAAGGGCTCGGAGGTATCGGCCCGGCGCACATACACATTATAATCTAGCTGTTTTACCTGTGGCTGATTGAACTGCTCACAGGGTATTCGCCGCTGGGAGAGTTCCAGCAAGGAACCAGTGTAATTTTCGTCTCCGGTCAGAAGGTTATTGACAAACACGTGGCCATAGCGTTCGTTCACGTCCGGGCCGGTGGACGGGTGCCAGCCGAAGTGGTCACCCACGGCACTGCGGGAATCGCGCATGATGTGGGCCAGAGAATTAACAAAGGTGTTCTGATACATTTCCACGTTCGAGGAATTGAGCACAAAAATGCCACAGTCGCAGTTGACAAAAACGTTCCCGGCACAGATTGCGCCTTTGGATATTTCAAAAAAGAAGGCGTTCCGGCCCGGCTGGTAGCCCCTACCCACACGGTCCGGTTGCCGGCTGACACCGATATCCTGGAACCAGTTATCAACAATCACGCCGTCAACATTACCCACATCGTACCAGATGCCGTTTGAGTTCGGATGGTCGATTATCAGGTTGTCCCGGCAGATGGCCCGATAACACTGATTGAAAATCTTCACGGCCGCGGGAAAGTAGCCCCGGACATCCTCGATATTATTACGCCGGAAAATGTTCTTCTCCAGCAGAATATCGTTCGAGCTGATGATGTAAATCCCTTCCGTACTGGTGTCACTGACCAGGCAGTGCCGGATGGTTAATTTATTGCCCTTGAAGTACCCGGCCACGCGCGAACAGAACGTAATCGTGCAATGCTCAATCGTGCTGCCTACCACATCATTGCCATGCTCGGACTCAGCGGAGAGGCCCTGCGGGTAGTACCCTTCAAATTCCAGGGCACGGAAGGCATACTGGGTAAACGTGATCCCCCGAATCACCGGTCCCTTCCCGTCCGAAGTCTTGCCGTGACATTCCTCCGTGGTTCGTGTAAGAGCACTGTCGAACGCGGTTATTTCGACCAACTTATCGGTCGGATCAATGCTCAGATACACCTGCCCCTGGTCATAGTCGATGAAAAAGGTAGTATCGTCCAGTTCACCACCCCAGCCGGCGGACTGTAAAAACCGGCCGTCCACGAACACCATATCATTGTTAAAACGATGCAGCGGCGTGGTCCGGGCATTACTTTCACGCACCCACCAGTCGTCCGGCTTTTCAGGAAACAAGCTATCCCAGGAGGTTGTCCATAATCCGCCACGCCCGCGCCGCCACTGGTCCGCAACTCTGGTTCCCTTGCACACCGGCTGCTCATCCCGGTACGGCTGGATGGTGATGCCCTGGTTCAGGCGCAGACCACCAGTACGATA
>JAFGHE010000314.1 GCA_016930295.1 Sedimentisphaerales bacterium | reverse complement strand
TGTGGCAGCTTATGTATGACCGCTATGTCAATTATCATGGCCTGCATAACCTGATCTGGGTCTATACTGTCGGTGATCCGGAGTGGTATCCCGGAAATGACTATGTTGATATTGTATCGATGGATATTTATCCTTCCGATCCGGACACCAGTATGGTTGGGTATTGGCAGGATACTCAGTCCCGCCATGAAGGCGTTAAACTGGTGGCTCTGTCTGAATGTGGAATCATGCCTAATCCGGACAGAATCAGAGAGGATGATGTATGGTGGAGCTGGTTCTCGGTGTGGAGCGGCGAATTTATTCATGAGGTGGACCAGACCTTCCTGAATACGGTCTATCATGACGAAGATATTATTACTCTGGATGAACTGATCGACTGGAAGAATTATCCTGTCGAAGGCGGTGCTCCGATCGTAGCGATCACACAGCCTGCCGAAGGCGCAGAGTTTGATGAGGGCGTGAATATCATCATTACCGCGAATGCGTCTGATCCCTTCGGCGCTGTTACCCAGGTGGAGTT
The DNA here is from genome assembly GCA_016930295.1 of Sedimentisphaerales bacterium. Lineage (GTDB taxonomy): Bacteria > Planctomycetota > Phycisphaerae > Sedimentisphaerales > SM23-30 > JAFGHE01. Next base: position 18,083 of record JAFGHE010000314.1, on the reverse strand, counting down.
TTTCCAGAATGATGTCAAACTGGGTGATGATACGACTGTTCCTTTCAGTTTTAACTGGCTCAGTGCGCCCGAAGGATATTATGAACTCATTGCGGTAGCCACTGATAACGACGGGTTCAGGAGTGACTCTCAGAAGGTGCATATAACGGTGGGTGACCCGCCGGACCCGATTCTGGTACGATATGAAGCGGAAGATGCCGTCAGCGACGGGCCAGAGTTCACTACGGAATACCCCGGTTATTCAGGTACCGGGTCAATGATCTTTAATAATGACAGTGGAACCGGTATTACCTTTACCGTCACTTCCAGCGAAGCAGGTGATTATCCGCTGACCATTGGTTATCTAATACCCAGTGGCTGGGGCGACAAGGATAATACGGTCCTGGTAAACGGAGAGACGGTATGGACACCCACGTTCACCAATACCGGTGATGCCTGGAGTGAATTTGAGTTTGGAGAGATATCGCTCAATGCCGGTTATAACACCGTGCGTATCGAGCACTTCTGGGGTTGGATATACGTTGATTATATTGAGCTTGAACTGTATGGCTATCCGCCGTCGGCGCCGACCGGTTTATTGGCCGTGGCAGGCGAGGGTATGGTTTCGCTGGATTGGAATGACAACTCCGAAGGTTACCTGGCAGGCTATAACGTTTATCGTTCCACGACCTCAGGCAGCGGCTACACGAAGCTTAACAGCATACTGCTGAGCAGTTCGGACTATACTGATTACAGCGTTGTCGGCGGTATCCCGTATTACTACATCGTTACTGTCGTTGACTTTTCATCGTACGAGTCATCCGCCTCGGATGAAGTTAACGCAGCGCCTACGAACGCAGTGCCTCCCGCGGTCCCGACGGGGCTGGTCGCTACCGACAATAGCGACGGATCTGTTTTGCTCGACTGGAACGACAATTCCGATGGCGACCTGTACGGCTATAATATCTATCGTTCCAGATCGCCGGGTAGTGGCTACACACAGATTAACGTTTCACCGGTTTCCAGTTCGGATTATATCGATAACACAGTTACCAGCCACACGTATTACTACGTGGTGACTGCTGTTGACATTGCGTTGAATGAGTCCGGTTACTCAAACGAAGACTCCGTGTCGCCCACAATTCAACTAAGCTTCGCGGATTTTGAGACAGATATGGATGGCTGGTTAAATGTTATCGGCGAGGATACGGACGATTGGCTTCTTAATTCAGGCGGTACATCATCATTGGGCACCGGCCCGACCGGCGGGGCTAACGGTAGTACCTGGTATGTCTATTTTGAGACCTCCAGTGGGCATGCCTATGACGAAGGAGATACAGCCTATCTTGAAAGCCCGGAGATAGGTGGGATTGACCGAACGATCATGTTTTATTTTCACATGTATGGCGAGGATGTCGGCACCCTCAACGTCGATGTGTTCGATGGAGTCTGGAATAACGGTATCTGGAGCCTTAGCGGCCAGCAGCACACGGCCAGTGAAGATCCCTACACCCAGGCACAAGTGGATTTGAGCGCTTATAGCGGAGCGATCCGTATTCGTTTTCGGGCAGTGGCGGCCGGTTTCTATCATGGCGATATCGCGATTGACGAGATTAAGGTCCTGGGCAGAGAGCTCTATGGAGATTTTAACCAAGACGATACCGTGGATATGGACGATCTGTATACGTTCCTGATTAATTGGCTTATGACAGATTGCAGTGATATGGACCTGAATGACGACTGCGTGATAAATCTCCATGAATTCTCGGAATTCGCCAATAACTGGTTAGAGTAGACGCCAGCGTCAAAAGTATGTGGCAGCTTTGATACTGACTTATAAAGCCTGTTTTATTTTGATAAAATTGATTTTTGACGGCAGCATCAGAGTATAGTCCTGGAAGTAATTTTCAATTGTGTATATCCATATATTCCGGCAGGGAACTGCTGTTGACATATTAAACCTTAAGCTTGCCATACTGGGATGATTGGTCGGTCATGACCGCTGTGGAACGGCGATTAATTTAATTAGTTGTTGTTCGAGTTGAACTACGAGAGGTGTACAGATATTTCAAAGAAAATAGCTACGGTATAGGTGTAAATACTTTTTTGGTAATTAGTTATAAAGAAATACCAAGTATACGAACAAAAGCATATAATAATATCATAATATTGGTAAATATCAATCATATTGATATAATATTATGATGATATGTTGATTTTAAATAGAGTACATTAATTTTTTCAAGATTTTTTTGAATTTTTCAGATTTTTTCGTGGCATTGTTGCGTTAACCTATATATTCTGTTAAATTCTGCTATGGCTAGGTAAGTCCCTGCCTGGGCGTGCTTTTAACAGAGCGGCATAAGCCGTTACAGAAATTTAGCTAAAACCATACTATTCTTTAATCTAGTCTAATAGGAGATATAAGAGCGCCTATTGGTAAGAGAGATAGTATTGGCGGTGCAATGAGCCGGCTTTAGAAAATAAAAATCGGCTGGAGACAATAAGAACGTAAGAGAAGATAGCTAAATGATGCTGCTGTAGCTCAGTGGTAGAGCGCGTCCTTGGTAAGGACGAGGTCATGGGTTCAACCCCCATCAGCAGCTTTAGTCAGAGAGGAAAAGAACTGCTATTAGTATAGTTTTTTACATGAAGTTAATTCTTGATTATTTTAGAGAATTAAAGTAATAGTAATTAGCGTATTTGTTGTTGTCGGTAAAAGTTACCGACGTGGAAATTATAATAAGTGAATCCCCCCTAGTACAGGAGGACATCGAAGATGGCCAAGGAGGTATTTGAAAGAACAAAGCCTCACGTTAATGTAGGAACAATCGGACATATTGACCATGGCAAAACAACGCTGACAGCAGCAATCACTATGGTTCAATCCCGGAAAGGTCTATCCAAAGAGGTAAGTTATGATGAAGTTGCCAAAGCATCAGAAAGCCAGGGTCGTCGTGATGCGACAAAAATTTTAACCATTGCGACCAGTCACCAGGAGTATGAGTCAGATAAACGACATTATGCGCATATTGACTGTCCTGGACATGCGGATTACATCAAGAACATGATTACCGGGGCGGCCCAGATGGATGGAGCCATTCTGGTCGTATCAGCGGCTGATGGTCCGATGCCACAGACCCGTGAACATGTATTGTTGGCCCGCCAGGTGAATGTGCCGGCTTTAGTGGTATTTTTAAACAAGGTTGACCTCGTGGATGATCCTGAGCTACTGGAATTAGTGGAAATGGAGATTCGCGAGCTTCTGGATAAATATGAGTTTGATGGTGATAATGTGCCCGTGATACACGGTTCAGCCAGTGAGGCCATGACGAGTCCGGATGATGAAGAAAAGACAAAATGTATCAAGGAACTGATGGATGCACTGGATGAGTATATCCCCGAGCCGATGCGGGAGACGGATAAACCGTTTTTGATGCCGGTCGAGGATGTGTTCTCCATCAAGGGTCGTGGTACGGTGGGTACCGGGCGAATTGAAAGAGGCACAGTCAAAGTCGGCGAAGAAGTAGAAATTGTCGGCCTGAAGGATACACGAAAGACAACCGTAACGGGCGTGGAAATGTTCAACAAGACGTTGGATGACGGCCAGGCCGGTGATAATGTCGGTTGTTTACTGCGTGGTATTGAAAAGAGCGAGTTGGAAAGAGGGATGGTATTAGCGGCGCCTCGTTCCATTACCCCCCACACCAAATTTGAAGGTGAAGTCTATGTGTTAACTAAAGAAGAGGGTGGTCGTCATACACCTTTCTTTACCGGGTATCGTCCTCAGTTCTATTTTCGGACAACGGATATAACCGGTGGTCTGAAGCTTCTGGGTGGCGCTGAGATGTGTATGCCCGGAGATAATGTTTCAGTAGAAGTGGAAATTATAGCTCCGATAGCGATGGAAGAAGGGTTGCGATTTGCTGTACGCGAAGGTGGCCGGACTGTCGGCGCCGGCGTAGTAACCAAGGTGCTGGAATAGGATAACCTTCGGTTGTAATGGCTTGTTAGTGAAAATTTTTTGAATGATTTGTAGCACGTTTGTCTGGTTTTCGGAACAAGACAGCGGCTATAGACTTACCTGATACTATTTCATTGAAAGATCCATAATGGCCAAAAAGACCAAAAGAGAATATTTCTGGATGGAATGTACCGAATGCGGGCAACGAAACTATCGTACCGAAGTCAATACGATGGGTGGCATTCCTAAACTGGAGCTCAATAAATTTTGTAAATTCGAGCGTAAAAGGACCAAGCATAAATTAAGGAAGAAATAATTACGGATAGGCCAGTAGCTCAATTTGGCAGAGCGACGGTCTCCAAAACCGTAGGTTGGGGGTTCGATTCCCTCCTGGCCTGTTGGATCCTTATGGGAGAATGAACAGTGGAGTTGAAATTTTACAAGAAAGGGCAGGGGTATTACACCAGGATGTGTACTGCTCTGGCAGCAGCGTTTGTTGCGGCGGTAGGGTGTTGGACCCTGCAAGGGCAATTGGGCGCCATCCGAACCAGTGATATGATAACGGCTGATATTAAGAGCTGGATTCAGGCCGGAGTTCCCCTGCTGATATTTTCGATTATATGCTGGACGATATTTAAGGTTATCAATATGCCCCGTTTTGCTGATTTTCTGATAGCCACTGAAGGCGAGATGAAGAAGGTTTCCTGGTCAACTAAAAAAGAGATAATTACTTCCACCAAGGTAGTGGTCATTACGGTCATGATTGTTGCCTTAATTTTAACCCTTGTTGATTTGGGTTTTGCTAATTTATTTAGATATGCAGGCGTATTAGAGGTAATCCCGGATTAGTGTAGAGAACAAAAAACGGACTATGGATAAACAATGGTTTGTATTAAGAGTGGCTTCTAACCGAGAGGAGCAGGTACGGGATACCCTGTTAAGGAAGGTACAGATTGAGCAATTGGACGCTCTGGTTGGGCGGATCGTTGTACCCACGGAGAAAATCAAGCGTGTACGAGGTGGACAGCAGCGTATTTACGAGAGAAAGCTATATCCCGGATATGTGTTTGTGGAAATGGCTTTAACGGATGACGGCAGTATTCAGGACCAGTGCTGGTATATTATAAAGGAGACGAGTGGGGTAGGAGATTTTATTGGCACAGAAACAAAACCGACTCCCATGAGTGAGACTGATGTGGTCAAAATGTTGCATCAGGCTGAAAAACCTGCGGATTCGCCCAGTGTTCAGATGGAATTCAAGAAGGGTGATCAAATCAAGGTTAAAGGAGGTTCCTTTGAAGGTTTTGAGGGAAGTGTAGATGAGATTGATTCAGAGAAAGGAACCGTCAGGGTAATTGTGACGATTTTTGGACGGGCTACCCCGTTAGATATTGAATATTGGCAAGTTGAAAAAGTATAAAGTCAGTTTAATTTAGAGGTGTTTAACATTTTATGGCCAAAGAGATAAAAACAGTTATTAAATTACAAGCAAGAGGCGGCCAGGCGACGCCGGCCCCACCTATTGGACCTGCTTTAGGTCAACATGGTGTGAATATAGGGCAATTTGTTTCGCAATTTAATGAGAAGACAAAAGAGCTAAATGGCACGATTGTTACAGCGGAAATATATGTCTATGTGGACCGGACGTTTAGTTTTATCGTAAAAAGTCCCCCTGCTGCGGAATTACTTAAGCAGGCCGCAGGTATTGCCAAAGGCAGTGGTGTGCCCAACAAGGAAAAGGTAGGTAAGGTTACTGATGCCCAGATTGAGGAGATTGCCAAAACCAAGATAAAAGATCTCAATGCCTTCAGCATAGACCAGGCCAAGAAAATCATTGAAGGTACAGTTAAAAGCATGGGCCTGGAGATTGTAAATTAATTAATTACAAGTAGTTATATTTTTCAAGGAATATACAGGAATAAGATTCATAATTATTAATCGGCTAACCACGGCTTATAATAGTGGTAGCGAAGTTATCGCGAGGTGAGACATGCGTTTTAGAAGTAAACGTTATCAAAAGGACAGGGAATATGCTGTCAAGGAAAAGTTGTCTTTAGCGGATGCAGTGGATAAAATAAAGGGATGGGCAACAACCAAGTTCAACCAGAGCGTTGAATGTGTGGTTCATTTAGGAATAGATTCACGCCAGGCAGATCAGGCGATCAGAGGAGCGATTTCACTGCCCCATGGAATTGGAAAAACCTTAAAAGTCATTGTATTTTGTGAAGAAGGCCTGGTGGAGCAGGCAAAATCTGCCGGTGCTGTCGAAGCCGGAAGTGATGAATTGGTAAGCAGAATCCAGGGGGGATGGTTGGATTTTGATGTTGCCATTGCTCATCCCAAGATGATGAGTAAAGTGGGTAAGTTAGGAAGGATATTAGGGCCTCAGGGCAAGATGCCGTCACCCAAGGGCGGGACTGTGACACCGGAAGTGACACAGGCGGTTAAGGAATATGCGGCAGGTAAGGTGGAATTCAGGAATGACAGTGGTGGCAATGTCCATGTACCCGTGGGTAAACTGGATTTTGAGCCACAGAAATTAGTTGAGAACATAACAGCTTTTTTGGACCAGATCAAAAAAATGAAGCCGGTCAGTTCAAAAGGTACGTATATAAAAAAGATGTGTATCAGTGCCACGATGAGTCCGTCGGTGGAAGTGATATTGTCCTGAATATTAAATTAGATACGAGGATTTAATGAGTAAGTCAGTTAAACAATACATACAGAAGGAACTGAAACAGCGTTACGAAAATGTCAATGAGTTAATCGTGGTTTCGGTGCGCGGTATAAAGGGAGTGGACAATAATATCATGCGGGGTGACCTGCTGGATAAGCAGATACGGTTAAACGTGGTGAGTAATTCTCTGGCCGGGCGGGTATTTGATGATCTGGGGATGGCTGGTGTCAGGGAGGTGCTTGTCGGTCCCAGTGCGGTGGTGTATGGAGCCGACGATATTGTTGACCTGGCTAAAGTGCTGGTCGAATGGGAAAAGAAACTCGAGGCATTTCAGATAAAAGGCGGGTATTTAGAAGGCAAAGTGCTTGATGCTGAGGCCGCAAAAGCTTTGTCGAAATTGCCCAGTCGGGTGGAATTGCAGGGTACCGTAGTAGCTATAGCGATATCACCGGGAGCCCGGGTGGCAGGTCTTCTCGGTTCGCCTGGTGGTCGTATTGCCGGATGTATCAAAGCATTAATAGAGAAGCTGGAAGCCGCCTGAAATAATGGTCTATACGATATTAAGGAAAGGCATAAGCCTGTATTTTCACAATGTGAATAATAGCACTAATCTGATTGTCCCTTCCGGGTTAAAACAAGATAACGGGTATCTTGGCTCTCAGGTTGGAGTATTTTTTTAAAATTTTGGAGTGATGAAACAAGATGACTGAAGAAGTAGTAACAAGCGAAAAGACGTTCAGTGATGAAATTAAGAATTTAGGGGAAAAGATTGTCTCCCTGACACTTTTGCAGGCCAAAGAATTGGCGGATTATCTCAAGGATGTTCACGGCATAGAGCCGGCGGCCGGAGCGGTGGCAATGGTGTCCGGACCGGTTGCGACAGAAGCCGCAGCTGAAGAGGAGAAAACGTCATTTGATGTGATTCTCAAGGTTGTGGGTGACCAGAAGATCAAGGTGATTAAAGAAGTACGAGCCGCGACCGGGCTGGGGCTTAAAGAAGCCAAGGAACTGGTTGAAGGCGCCCCCAAACCGGTGAAAGAAGGTTTAAGCAAGGAAGATGCGGAAAAACTGCAGAAAACACTGGAAGATGTCGGTGCCACAGTGGAGGTGGCATAATTCTGTCTGTATCCGGGCTTCCATGGAGTCACCTTACTGCTGAAGGTGAGACGCCTGGCACAGGGTGCATAACGTAAATTTTACAATGGAATAAAAATGAAGTTTTTATTTTACCCGGGAGAGAAAAATGTCAGACACTGAGATTCGGAATTTTGGCAAATTAAGACCTATTGTTGACATGCCGGCCTTAAGCCGAATTCAAAGAGAAAGCTATGACCGCTTCAGTCAGATGGATGCTGCGCCGGATAAACGTCAGCCGGTGGGACTGGAGGGTTTACTGCGTGAGATTTTCCCTATCGTCAGTTATGATGGTAATATTCAACTGGAATATCTCGATTATGAACTGGGTAAACCTCGTTATAGTCCGGATGAATGCCGCCAGTTACGTTTGACCTATGGAGTGCCCTTTCGCATCCGCTGCCGTTTGATACGGAAAGAACATGAAGAGATCATGGAAGACAGTATTTATTTAGGTGAATTGCCTATCATGATCGGCGGGGGAGAATTTATTATTAATGGTGCCGAGAGAGTGATTGTGAGTCAGTTGCACCGTAGTCCGGGTGTCGATTTTGTAGTGGAAAGTCAGGAGGGCGACCGGCCTTTACATGCCTGTCGGATTATCCCCGAGCGCGGAAGCTGGATTGAGATGAATGTTACCAAAAAAGACGTTTTGGTGGTGCGGATTGATCAATCCAGTAAAATCAGCGCCACTACGTTTCTGCGTGCCATGGACGAGCGATTCAGTGACACGGAGACGCTTATTCGCGAGTTTTATCCCACCAAGCAGATAGCCGTGGATAAACTCAAGGAGGAGATGTGGGTGGTGGCCGACGTTATTGATAAAGAGACCGGTGAAGAACTGGTCAAAGCCGGCTGTCAGATAGGAGAACATCTCCAGCGTATTCAGGAATCCAGTCTTAAAAAGGTGGAAGTGTGCGAAAAGATAAAAGACATCATTATCATGAATACTCTGGCAGAGGATGCCAGTGAAGATCACGAGGGGGCCGTCCAGAAAATATATGCGCGCCTGCGTCCCGGCAATCCCGTAAAGCTGGATAAGGCCCAGACTTTTTTCCGGGAAAAGTTTTATGATGACAATCGATATCGTCTGGGCCGGGTGGGTCGATTTCGTCTGAATCGGAAGTTCAAGCAGGATATATCTGAAACCGAAATGACACTCCGTCCTGAAGATTTCCTTAATTCGATGAAGTATATTCTGCAACTGCGCAGCGGGGAAGGATTTATCGATGATATTGACCATCTGGGAAACCGTCGTCTGCGGACTATAGATGAGTTGGCTGCTGATGAAATGCGTAAGGGGTTTCTGAAGCTCCGGCGCAGTGTTCAGGAGCGCATGAGTATAAAAGATATTGACCAGTTAAGTCGTATTGCCGAACTTGTGAACAGTAAGAGTATCACCAGCAGTATCGAATTTTTCTTTGGTCGGGGTGAATTGAGTCAGGTGGTCGATCAGACCAATCCCTTGAGTCAGTTGACACATGAAAGAAGACTTTCCGCGTTAGGGCCGGGTGGTCTTAACCGTAAACGAGCGGGTTTTGAAGTTCGAGATGTACACATCAGTCACTATGGCCGGATATGTCCGATTGAAACACCGGAAGGGACGAACATCGGATTGATTTCGTCCCTGAGTATCTACGCCAGTGTGGATGAATATGGTTTTCTGGTTACTCCTTATGGCCGGGTCGAGGGGGGGCAGATTAATGATATGGCCTATCTCCGTGCTGATGAGGAAATAGAAGCGGTTTTGGCGCCTCTTGATGTAGTTCTTGAAGGCAACCAAATTGTAAAAGGTATGGTATTAGCCCGGCTGGAAGGAGACCTTTCGCAAATTGAGAGTACCCAGGTGGAGTATGTTGATGTCTCTACCAGTCAAACTGTGGGAGTATCCGCTTCGTTGATTCCATTTCTGGAGCATGACGATGCCAACCGTGCTCTCATGGGTTCCAATATGCAGCGTCAGGCCGTGCCCTTACTCAAAACCGAAGCTCCCATCATAGCCACGGGTATGGAGAAGAAGGTGGCAGAGAACAGCAGTATGGTGGTAAAGGCCCGACAAAATGGAACCGTCACTTTTGTGGATGCCGGTCGGATTGTATTGAATGAGGCCGATGAATATGTATTACGAAAATTTGTCGGTCTGAATGAGCGGACCTGCTTGAACCAGAAACCGATTGTCGCCCTGGGGCAGAAGGTCAAGAAGGATGATATTATTGCTGATGGTGCGGCAACCTATCAGGGGGAACTGGCACTGGGTCGCAATGTGCTGGTCGGGTTTATGATGTTTGACGGGTACAATTTTGAGGATGCTATTCTTATTAGTGAAAAACTGGTTAAGGCGGATACATTCACCAGTATCCACATCGAGTCATACGACATCGAATGCCGGGAGACCAAATTGGGTCGAGAGGAATTCACGCGAGATATACCCAATGTTTCAGAAAAAGCCCTGGCGAATCTGGATGAGGGGGGTGTGGTTCGTATTGGCACGCGGGTCAGGCCGGGCGACATTCTGGTAGGAAAAGTTTCTCCCAAGAGTAAAAGCGAGTTGTCTCCGGAAGAGAAATTGCTCTATGCCATTTTCGGCCGTGCGGGAGAGGATGTGAAGAATGATTCCCTGGAGGTGCCCAGTGGCCAGGAAGGCATTGTGATCGATGCGAAACGGTTTTCTCGTCGTATGTACATGAGTGATAAGCAAAGGCAGTTTCATGCCCAGTCCATGAAGGAATATGGCGACAATATGACGAAAAAAGTGGTGGGTATTTTTCGTCAGATGTCGCAGGCAGTGGCCGAAGAAATCGATATGGTCCCGGTGGACCCGGCCACCAAGCAGAAAATGGGGGTCAGTACCAATCATGAGATTATCATGGAACAGGTTGAAAGCTTTTCTTCAAGCTGGATAAAAGATGAAGATCTGCGTAAAAAGGCCCAGAAGGTGATTGATCCCTACTGGCAGCACATACAAGATCTTTTGGAGGAGAAAAAGCGAAAACTCCAGCAGATGAAACGGGGTGATGAATTACCTTCCGGAGTTCTGGAGATGGTCAAGATATATATCGCCACCAAACGGCAGCTTGCGGTGGGCGATAAAATGGCCGGCCGGCATGGTAATAAGGGCGTCATTGCCCGTATTCTGCCTGAGGAGGACATGCCGTTTTTGGCTGATGGTACTCCGCTGGATGTTCTTCTTAATCCTCTGGGTGTGCCGGGACGTATGAATGTAGGCCAGATATTAGAGACCCATCTTGGCTGGGCGGCTAAAATATTGGGATTCCAGGCTATCAATCCGGTGTTTGACGGAGCCCATGAACAGCAGATACATGATGTTGTTGAGGAAGCCAATCAAAGTGTACAGGAAAGCATTCAATATTATGAAGAGAACAAGCTGCCCCCCCAAACCGATCGCTTATATGTGAAAATGCCTTATGAAGGTAAAGTGGCACTTCATGACGGACGGACGGGGGAACCATTTGAACAAAAAGTAACGGTCGGCTATATGTATCTGATGAAGCTGCATCATCTGGTAGATGACAAGATTCATGCTCGGGCTACCGGACCTTATAGTCTTATCACGCAACAGCCGTTAGGGGGTAAGGCCCGAACCGGAGGCCAGCGTTTTGGAGAAATGGAAGTCTGGGGTCTGGAAGCGTACGGGACAGCGTACATCCTTCAGGAATTACTGACGGTAAAAAGTGATGATGTGGAAGGTCGTACCAAGATATACGAATCCATGGTTAAAGGAACGAATATGTTGGAGGCAGGCACTCCGGTATCTTTTGATGTTTTGTGTAATGAGATACGCGGGCTGGGCTTGAATATACAATTGGAAAAGAAACGGATATAAAATAAACAATGAATTCCGTATTTTAACATACAGGAGAGATTCAGAGATGGTGGAATCGATATATGATCGAATAAACGATTATGGTTCCGTAAAGATAGGGCTGGCCAGTCCCAACGACATTCGTAGTTGGTCGTTTGGTGAGGTGCGTAAGCCGGAGACCATTAACTATCGAACATATCGTCCTGAAAAGGACGGTCTTTTTTGCGAACGGATTTTTGGTCCGGAACGAGACTGGGAATGCGCCTGTGGCAAGTACAAGGGTACTAAGTTTAAAGGGATCATATGCGATCGTTGCGGAGTCAAGGTGACGCATTCCCGGGTACGTCGCAAGCGTATGGGTCATATTAATCTGGCGGCGCCGGTGGTTCATATATGGTTTTTCAAGGCGATGCCGTCGCGCCTGGCGAATATTCTGAATATGAAGACTTCTGATATAGAGAAAATTGTCTATTTTCAGGATTACGTTGTAAGTGATCCCGGCCCTACTCAACTTAAGCGGGGTCAGTTACTTACAGAAGATGAATACCGTCGGGCGCTGGATACGCATGGTGAAACCTTTGCTGCGGAGATGGGAGCAGAAGCGATCCGATCTCTGCTGAAGGAAATTGATCTGGATAAAGAAGTGATAAAGCTTCGACAGGATCTGGATAAAACCAACAGCCAGCAAAAATCCAAGGAGATCAGCAAGCGTCTTAAGATCATAGAGTCTTTGCGTCAAAGTGATAATGATCCCGAGTGGATGGTAATGGATGTTATCCCGGTTATTCCGCCGGACTTGCGGCCGTTGGTGTTGCTGGAAAGCGGCAATTTTGCCACGAGTGACCTCAATGATCTGTACCGTCGTATTATCAACCGGAATAATCGTCTCAAAAAACTTGTGGATCTCAATGCCCCTGAAGTGATTATCCGAAATGAAAAACGCATGCTCCAGCAGGCTGTGGATGCCTTGTTTGATAATGGGCGCTGTCGCCGGCCGGTTCTGGGATCCAGTAACAGACCCCTGAAAAGTCTGACGGACATGATCAAAGGCAAACAGGGGCGGTTTCGTGAAAACCTGCTGGGTAAACGGGTGGACTATTCAGCCCGGTCCGTTATTGTCGTAGGGCCGGAACTACATTTGTATCAGTGTGGTCTGCCGAAGAAAATTGCACTGGAACTTTATCAGCCTTTTATCATCCGACAGCTTAAAGAGCGGGGCATCACGGATACCATTAAGAGCGCCAAAAAGATGCTGGAGCGCAAGGAGGATTGTGTATGGGATGTTCTGGAAGATGTTATCCGGGAACATCCGGTCCTTTTAAATCGTGCCCCTACGTTACACCGCATGGGCATCCAGGCCTTTGAACCGGTACTTATCGAAGGGAATGCGATTCAATTGCATCCTCTGGTTTGTCGGGGTTTCAATGCCGATTTTGACGGTGATCAGATGGCCGTGCATCTGCCTTTAAGTGTTGAGGCACAGATTGAAGCACATGTTTTGATGATGTCGAGCAGAAACATATTTTCACCGGCTAACGGATCACCGATTATGTCTCCGTCCCAGGACATTGTTTTAGGGAATTATTATATAACCTTGTGTCGGTCTGGTGAGAAGGGTGAGGGGATGGCTTTTTCTTCTCCTTATGAAGCCATGCTGGCGTATGAGCAGGGCAAGGTTAGCCTGCACGCCGGGGTGAAGGTGCGATTGCCTGATAATAAACGGGCCGTTGATGCAGATGCCAATCTGAGTAATTATGGCGCTGTGATAGAATCTACCGTGGGACGTTGTATCTTTAATGATCCGCTTTCCGATAGAATGCCCTTTTATAATTATGCTTTGGGGAACAAGGGCCTGAGCAGGGTAATCAGCGATTGTTTTGAATTCTCCGGTCGCAGCGATACCGTTGACCTGCTGGATACTATCAAGGATATGGGATTCAAATATGCAACACTGGCGGGTCTGTCCATTTCCGTGACGGACCTTCGTATACCGGAAAAGAAGCAGGAAATCATTAATGAGACTCAAAAACGGGTTGATCGTATTGAGAAGAACTTTAAAATAGGCGCCTTGACTGAAGGCGAGAGAAAGAACCAGATCATTGACGCATGGACCCATGCTCGGGTTCAGGTTACCAATGAAATGATGAAGGGGCTTGAGTCTGACACTCGAGATGGGAAATTATATTTGAATCCGGTGTTTCTTATGACCGAATCCGGCGCTCGGGGACGAGTTGATCAGATCCAGCAGTTGGCGGGTATGCGGGCCCTGATGGCCAAGCCGTCCGGTGAAATTATAGAAACTCCCATTAAGTCGAACTTTCGTGAAGGTTTGAATGTGTTGGAATATTTTAGTTCGACTCACGGTGCTCGTAAGGGGCTGGCTGATACCGCCCTGAAAACGGCGGATAGTGGCTATCTTACCCGTAAGCTGGCAGATGTGTGTCAGAATGTTATCGTGAATGAGTATGATTGCGGTACGCTTCAGGGTATTAATAAAAGTGCCATCTATCAAGGGGAGCAGGTATCCATACCGTTACGTAATATCATTATCGGGCGTGTGGCTCGGGATACCATTCGCAATCCGATTACAGACGAAATTATTGTATCCGAAAATGATGTCATCACCCCGGATATTGCGGGTAAGATCGAGGACATAGGCCTTGAAACCATCAGTGTACGGTCTCCCATGACCTGTGAAAGTCCTCTGGGGGTATGTGGTTGTTGTTACGGATGGGATCTGAGTACGGGTCGAATGGTGGAGCAGGGCCTGGCGGTCGGCATCATTGCGGCTCAGTCTATCGGTGAGCCGGGGACCCAATTGACCATGCGTACATTCCATACCGGCGGTATTGCCGAACGTGCCGTCATGGAGCATTTAACCCGGGCCACGGAAGAAGGCACCATAAAATATTTTGAATTGAACGCAGTGGATGTGCCTCAGGATGACGGTAGCGTTAAAACCATTGCCTTAAAGCGTAATGGTGAGATTCTGATTCTGGATGACAAAGATCGTGAATTGGAACGGTACCGCGTGCCTTATGGCTCAACGGTATTAGTCAGGGAAGGGGAACATGTTAAACATAAGACAGTCATGTTTGAATGGGATCCTCATAGTGTACCCATACTTTCCGAGGCGTCAGGTATAATCCGGTTCCAGGATATCGAAGAAGGAGAGACCATCCGGACCGAAATTGAGGCCGGGGGAAAGGTTAAAAGGCCGGTGGTCATCGAACATAAAGGTGAGAAGCATCCGCGTGTTGTTATTGAAGATACCGAAGGCCGAATTCTTGACTTCCATTATCTTCCCGCTAAAGCGAGGATACAGGTAGAGGAAGGTCAGGAAATACCGGCCGGCTGGCTTCTGGCACTTCAACCCCGAGCTATTGCCGGTACTCAGGATATCACCGGCGGTCTGCCACGAGTCACGGAGGTGTTTGAGGCGCGTAAACCCAAGGAACCGGCCGCGATGGCCGAGATTTCCGGACGTGTCGAATTAACCAGTGATAAACGTCGCGGCAAGATGACGATCATCGTTAAATCGGAAGCAGAGGGCATGCAGCCCGTGGATCACCATGTTCCCCATGACAAGCATTTGCTGGTTCACTCAGGTGACTATGTGGAGGCCGGCGACCCCTTGACGGACGGGCCTCTTATACCGCATGATATTCTGCGTATCCGTGGAGAAGAAGCCCTCCAGGTCTATTTGTTATTGGAAATACAGAATGTATATCAGGCTCAGAAGCAGAATATTAATGATAAGCATATAGAAATTGTTATTGCCCAGATGCTGCGCAAGGTAAAAGTGGAAAATGCCGGTGATACGAACCTGCTGCCCGGTGATACAGTGGATAAATTTATATTCCGTCAGGAAAATGAAAGGATTGCCAATAGTATTAAAATAAATGAAACAGGTGATTCTGATCTTAAAGTCGGACAGATCCTTACCAAGGATGAACTGACCCGTATCAATGAGCCGATTTCCGCGATAGGGGGCGATTTGGCTGTAGGCAAGAAGTGCCGGCCGGCCACGGCAACTACCATGTTACTGGGGATTACCAAGGCTTCGCTGCAATCAGAGAGCTTTGTTTCTGCTGCCAGTTTCCAGGAAACGACAAGGGTACTTACCGAGGCCAGTATTTCCGGTAAAGTTGATCAGTTGCTCGGTCTGAAGGAAAATGTTATACTGGGACATCTGATACCTGCAGGTACCGCGTTTAAACCGTATCTGGGTATAAAAGTGAAACATGCCGCCAAGCCGCCGCTGCCGGTTGAAGTGGAAGCCAAGGAACTATTAGAAGTAGAAGATGAAGAAACCAGAGCGGAAAAGGCAGTCAAGGAAGCTTTGGGCTTGACGGATTAAAACCATAATATATAAAGACTTATAGGAGTTTTAGATGCCGACCATTAACCAATTAGTCAGAAAAGGAAGAAAGAAACCAGCGAAAAAATCGCGTACTACGGATCTGGAGCAATGTCCACAGAAAAGAGGGGTATGCTTACAGGTTAAAACGCAGACCCCTAAAAAGCCAAACTCAGCCCTGAGAAAAGTCGCGCGAGTTCGTCTGAGTAATGGTAAAGAAGTTACCGCCTATATCCCCGGTATCGACCACAACCTACAGGAACATAGCATTGTATTGGTCCGGGGTGGGCGTGTACGCGATTTACCGGGTGTCCGCTATCATATAATTCGTGGCGTGTTGGATACTGTGGGCGTTTCGGGGCGCAAGCAGGGCCGTAGTAAATACGGCGCCAAACGTGGAAAATAATGGAAAACGTGACTCACAGTGTCCGATTTTAGAAAAACTTTAAGTATAATTATTTTAAGATTCATTTTTAAAATAGTCCAAGGAGTGATATAAGTATGTCGAAACGTTTTACGGCTTCTGATAAACAACTACAGCACGATCCCAGGTATGACAGTAAACTGGTTACGAAGTTTATGAATTGTCTTATGTGGGATGGAAAGAAAAGTGTAGCTCAGCGGATCATGTATGATGCGATGGATATCATTCAAAAGAGGATTAAAGACGCCTCTCCTTTGGAGATATTTGAAACAGCGGTGAACAATGTGAAACCAATAATAGAAGTGCGGAGCAAACGGGTGGGTGGTTCCACCTATCAAGTGCCCATGCAGGTTTCATATAAACGCCAGCAAACCCTGTCTATTCGCTGGATTATTGGTGCGGCACGCAGTAAAAAGGGAAAACCTATGGCGAATCGATTAGCGGATGAGTTAATGCACGCTTATAAGAAAGAAGGAACCGCTATGACAACCCGGGAAAATGTACACCGTATGGCAGAAGCCAATAAAGCCTTTGCTCATTTTGCCTGGTAATAGTTGAGTTTGATTTCCACTGCCACAATCCGGAACTGACCTGATTGTGGCAGTTTTTTAATAATCGAAAGGTACAGGAAGTATGATTTTGTATTTTTTAACAGGTTACGTGAATAAGCTGTAAATCCATGGATCTTACTAAACTCAGAAATATTGGTATTATGGCTCATATTGATGCCGGAAAAACTACGGTTACGGAACGGATTCTCTATTTTACCGGCCGGACGTATAAAATAGGTGAGGTGCATGAAGGGACGGCGGTCATGGACTATCTGGCGGAAGAACAGCAGCGAGGCATTACCATTACCTCTGCCGCCACTACATGTCCCTGGAAGGGATACACCATCAATCTGATTGATACGCCAGGCCACGTTGATTTTACGGTGGAAGTAGAGAGGTCCTTGAGAGTTTTAGATGGTGCGGTTGCTGTTTTTGATGCCAGTGAAGGTGTTCAGGCTCAGACGGAAACGGTCTGGCAGCAGGCACGAAAATATAATATTCCCTGTATATGTTTCATCAATAAGATGGATAAGGTCGGGGCTGATTTTGAAATGACGATTGACAGTATGAGGGAAAAGCTCCTGGCTCAGCCGGTCCCGGTCCAGATTCCTGTCAACAGCCAGGATGATTTCGATGCATTTATCGATCTATTGGAGATGAAAACATACATTTTTGAAGAAGAAAAGGTGGCCGCCAAATTCCGCCTGGAGGAAATATCCCCGGCACTGCTCCGGCAGGCCCAACAGGCACGTCATTATATGATCGAAATGGCTGCCGAATTTGATGATCATCTCATGGGAAAATATCTTCATGATGAACCAATGACCCGGGAGGAAATCGTTAAGGGATTACGACAGGGTACGCTGGCGGGAAAACTTAATCCCACTTTTTGCGGTTCGGCATTACGAAGTATAGGTTCGCGAAAGCTACTTGATGGAGTAGTGGATTTCCTGCCCAGTCCATTGGAGCGGGGGGCCGTGAGAGGACATATGCTCGGCAAAAAAGACAAGATTATTGAATACAACTGCGATCCGGGCGGACCTCTGGTTGCCCTGGCTTTTAAGATCACCTCTGACCAACATGGCGATTTAACCTTTGTAAGAATCTATTCCGGTACACTTAAGACGGGTATGAGAATATTAAACAGTAGTCGCGATCGTAAGGAAAATAT
>JAFGHE010000313.1 GCA_016930295.1 Sedimentisphaerales bacterium | reverse complement strand
GGACGCCGGCGTCAAAAGTATGGCGAACGCTTGTTTTTGTATAAACACAGCGATATAAATTGCCAGTATCCACTTTTGACGCAGGCATATTTCTGTTTAGATGTAAATAAGCCAAAGGAATTTTTCAGGATCAAACCTGAAGGGAGTTAAGCAAATGCGTTTTGACAAAATGACAATTAAGGCACAGCAGCTAATTACTAAAGCTCAGGAGATTGCCACTAAAAGTTCACACGCCAGCCTGACACCTCTGCATTTATTGGCGGCTATGCTGGCCGAAGATGAAGGCGGCATCATCTTACCCATTCTGGGTAAGATATCGGCTAATATTGATCAAATAAAATCCATGGTTGACAGCGAATTGAACCGCCTGCCTAAGGTAAGTGGTACAACCCAGCAACTTGGTGCTGATCCGACCTTGAATCGTATCATGATTCAGGCTAATAAAGAGGCCGATACGCTTAAGGACGAATACCTCAGCACAGAGCATATTCTGTTAGCCCTTTTGGAAATCGATAGTACCGCTAAAGAGATTCTTACCGTAAACGCCATTAAACGTGAGGACATATTAACGGTTATGAAGGAAATACGGGGCGGTCAGCGTGTCGTAGATCAGAATCCCGAAGTGAAATACCAGGCGCTGGAGCGTTATGGAATTGACATGATCGAACTGGCCCGCAAGGGTAAACTCGATCCGGTGATTGGCCGGGATGAGGAAATCCGGCGATGTATGCAGGTGCTCAGCCGGCGGACGAAAAATAATCCGGTTCTCATTGGTGAGCCGGGTGTGGGGAAAACCGCTATCGTGGAAGGGCTGGCCCAGCGGATCGTCAATGGTGATGTTCCCACGGGACTCAAAGAAAAAAGTATTATTGCCCTGGATATGGGTGCCCTCATTGCCGGCGCCAAATTCAGAGGTGAGTTTGAAGACCGGCTCAAGGCCGTCCTTAAGGAAGTAACCGAGTCTGACGGACAGATTATCCTGTTTATTGATGAACTGCATCTGGTCGTGGGCACGGGAAAAGCCGAAGGCTCCGTCGATGCCGGCAACCTCTTAAAACCCGCCCTGGCACGCGGACAACTACGATGCATCGGCGCCACGACTCTGGATGAATATCGAAAGTACATTGAAAAGGATGCCGCCCTGGAACGACGATTCCAGCCGATCCTGGTTACCCAGCCGTCCGTGGAAGATACTATCGCCATTCTCCGCGGACTCAAACAACGTTACGACACCCACCACGGGGTACGCATCACGGACGGGGCCCTGGTAGCGGCGGCCACGCTGAGTAATCGTTATATCACTGACCGGTTCCTGCCGGATAAGGCCATTGACCTGATCGACGAGGCCGCTTCGCGCCTGCGTATTGAAAATGATTCACTGCCCAGTGAACTGGATGAACTACGTCGTAAAATCATACAAATGCAGATTGAGCGGGAAGCCCTGAAAAAGGAAACCGATGACGCCTCCCGGGACCGACTGGCAAAACTGCAAAAACAACTGGCCGACCTGGAAGAACAGGACCGCGCCCTTACCACACGCTGGGAAAATGAAACCGGCGCTTTACGCCGGATAAAAGAGATCCAGGAAAAAATAGAAGACGCCAAAACCGAATTCGATGATGCCCAGCGACGCGGTGATCTGGAGACCGCCGCACGCCTGCGTTACGGTGAAATAGCCGCCCTGGAAAAACAACTCCAGGACGCCCAGCATCAGGCCGAATCGCAAAAGAACGGCAATAACCTGGTTAAGGAAGAGGTCGGAGATGACGAGATTGCCGAGGTCGTGGCCAAATGGACCGGGATCCCGGTCGCTCGTCTGTTGGCCGGGGAACAGGAAAAACTCCTGAACATGGAAGATTTAATCAAACAGCGCGTGGTCGGGCAGGACGAGGCCGTGCGCGCGGTCAGTGACGCCATCCGCAGGGCCAGGGCCGGACTGGGTGATCCCAACCGTCCTATCGGAAGCTTTATCTTTCTGGGACCATCCGGCGTGGGTAAAACCGAACTCTCCAAGGCCCTGGCCGAATATCTCTTTAATGATGAACGGGCCATGGTACGCATCGATATGAGCGAGTTCATGGAACAGCACAGCGTAGCACGCCTGATCGGCGCGCCACCCGGATATGTGGGATACGAGGAAGGCGGACGACTGACCGAAGCCGTGCGGCGCCGGCCCTATAGTGTCATCCTCATGGACGAAATCGAAAAGGCCCATCGGGATGTCTTCAATGTCCTGCTACAGGTCCTTGATGACGGGCGACTGACCGACGGACACGGACGCACGGTTGATTTCAAAAATACCATTATCATTATGACCAGCAACCTGGCAAGTATGCAGATTCAGCAAATGACCGAAGAAAACGGCGCCGAATGGGAGATCGAGGCGCATGTACGTGAGGTGCTAAAAAAAGTATTCCGACCGGAGTTCCTCAACCGTATTGATGAAACCATCGTGTTCCATCCACTGGACAAAGAGCAACTGCACCGGATCGTGGATATCCAACTGGGCTATTTAGCCCAAAGAATAAAACTGCGCAATATGCATCTGGAAATAACGGAAGCAGCCCGGGACCTGCTCCTGGAAGAAGGCTATGACGCCGCCTATGGCGCCCGACCCTTAAAAAGGGCCATTCAACATAAACTCGAAAATCCTCTGGCCCAGAAATTCCTCGCCGGCGAATTCGCCGACGGCGACACCATCAAAATCGACGCCGGCGGCCATTACTTCCATTTCAGTAAAGAATAGCTGAAAAACCTGCTTTGATGTACACCAAAGCAGTCAGGGTCTGAACTGAAACAGGGATCGGGAGATTATCAGAACTTCAAAAACCGTTTTTTCGTGCAAATTATGGGGAAATGGCCCTGAGAATGATTTTCCTTTAGCCTGAGACAGGTTTTTGGTAGAATTGGCGATGTCTTAAGGAGTAAAATGTGTTTTGAAACAGTTTAAATGAGAATTGTCAGAATCGCCGGTTGCAGGCCACTAAAAGACTGAAAGGAACAGGGCCATGATAAAGAAATTATTTCTTCTCTTTTCTTTGAGTACCTTTTTCGCTGTCCAGGTTTTTGCCCAATGGTCTCCAGAGGAAAGAGAGCGCATAGGCAGATTGAGCTATGAAGATCATCAGTTAATGATGAAGCAGTTGGGTATAACAGAACTCCGCCCGGGACCATCCGGAAATCCCCAGGCACCCAATGCCGCCAATACTGACGAGTCAAAAGCCACGCCCTACACCTCCTTGCCGGATCCGCTCGTCTTCAAGAATGGCACCCCCGTCAAGACCGCTGATCAATGGGAAAAACGTAAATTAGAGATTTTCGAAGATTTTGACCGAGAGATTTACGGCAGAGTTCCCGCCCAAACCCCGGCTGTCACCTGGGAGATTGTTAGTGAAGAAAACACCCTTAACGGCGACATTCCCGTCACCACCAAACAGCTTGTCGGGCATGTGGATAATTCCAAGTATCCGGCCATAACCGTCGATATTCAGATGACCCTCACGATCCCTAAAAAGAAAACCGCTCCCGTGCCGGTTATCCTCGAGTTTGGCTGGAATTTTCCCATGGGGAGAAGAAGGCAACAGGATGGCCCCACATGGCAGCAGCAGGTTTTGGAAAAAGGCTGGGGTTATGCTGTTCTGGTCCCCACCAGTATCCAGGCTGACCATGGCGCCGGGCTTCGGGAAGGAATTATTGGATTGGTGAATAAAGGGCAGCCTCGAAAACTCGATGACTGGGGAGCATTGCGCGCCTGGGCCTGGGGCGCCAGTCGAGCGATGGATTATTTTGAAACCAATCCCGATGTGGACGAGAAACGTGTGGCTATTGAAGGTCTATCGAGGTATGGCAAAGCCGCGCTGGTAACTTTAGCCTACGAACCGCGTATTGCTATCGGATGCATAGGCTCATCCGGGGCCGGTGGTGCTAAAATACTGCGCAGAGTTTTCGGGGAACAGGTGGAAAACCTGGCTTCTTCCGGAGAGTACCACTGGTTTGCTCCTAACTTTATCAAATATGCAGGACCATTGACACCGATGGATTTGCCGGTTGATGCTCACCAGCTTGTCGCTCTGTGCGCTCCCAGGCCGGTGTTTATTAGCGTAGGCTCGCCTGACGTAGAAGGACAATGGATAGATGCAAAAGGAATGTTTTTAGCAGGAGTTCACGCCGGAGCGGTCTATGAACTATTGGGTAAAAAAGGCCTGGGTACGACAGAATTTCCTCCGCAGGAAACCGCGTTAGTTGATGGCGAAATCGCCTTCCGACAACACGCCGGAGGCCACACCGTCGGTCCGAACTGGCCTGTCTTTATAAACTATGCGCAGAGATATTTTTCAAAGTAATATAAGATTTAGACTACCGGTAAAATAATCGCTTGCGAGGGTTTTATCCTCAATAAAGCCACGTCATATATTTATTAATCCTGTCATTGTCCAGCAGCGTCTCCCTGGCGCATAATTCGCATTGACCCTGGATGCGATTTTGTCTCATGTGGGCATTTTAGCATATACACACGATTTTTTGATAAATATGTAGCATAATTTAATTTCTACAAAATTTGACATTCAGGTTTAGGCTGCCATACAATTTGGTAATAAGTTTTTATTTCGCTGTGTTTTATGTGCTTTTTGCAACAAAAAACAGGGTTAAGGCTTTTTCTGATAACCAACTGTTAATAAAGGTTTTAAGTATATTTAATTGACAGGTTTCACCCATGACCGGCAACAAATATGACATCAGGACCATGAATCCGGGCCATAGATCGGGCAGTAATTCCATGATTATTGCCGTGGCAATACTGGTTATTATCCTGGGGTCCGTCCTGATTATCTGGATGAAATATGTCAAATCTGCTTCCCCCTCGGCCCAAAGCTATGTCGAAACCGCACCCCAACCCCATGGCCCGCAGTACGATTTGGTTCAGGCTCAATTGATAGCTGATGCCAAAGCTATTGCTCCCGGCGGACAGTTTACACTGGGGGTCCTCTTCACTATGAAACAGGATTCTCACATATACGGTCCGGACCCGGGTGATGCAGGGCTGCCGACCCGGGTGAAATTTACCGGCCCGGCCGGTTTTCAGTTCGGAGAACTCAAATACCCGCCGGCCCGGCGTCTCGAATCAGAAGGAAACATTGTAACTTATGTTTATGAAGATTCCGTTCTGCTCATGGCCCCGGTGACAGCCCCGCTGAAACTATCGCCCGGCACGGAAATAACATTTATTGCAGAGGCAAACTGGCTGGCCTGTACCCAGGTATGTGTGCCGGGCAAAATGCGACTGGAACTTTCATTGCCGGTCGCTGAAATATCCCAGCCGGCAGACGACAATAAAGCCATCTTTGCCAAATGGCGTTAAGTAATATAGGAAATAATTGGTAGTAGTTTTTTCTTTGAAATATTTACACAGTTTAGGGAGACAGTCATGGTTAAGAAAATCAGTTTAGTAGTATTGGTATTGATGTTGGTTGCCCTGGGGCTGGTATCGTGCAAGAAATCGGACGAGCCCGCGGCCCAGTCAGCCAAACCGGAAACAATGAAGGAACAGCAGGCAACAGGCGGCGGGATAGGCTATACAGCCCCGGAAACCAAATCCACTCAGCCGGACCAGAAAGCCATGCAGAAAACGATGACCGAACAAAAGACAATGGCCGAGAAGGAAATGGCCGATCAGAAAACAATGGCCGAGAAAAAAATGATGCCTGAGCAAGAAACAACGACTGAGCAGAAGACATCTATGGGAGGTTTGGGTGATATAACGCAAAAGGTTGAATCCATGGCGAAAGGACTGCAATTTTCGCTTCCGGACCAGGACGGCAAACAGGTAAGTCTCTCGGACTATAAAGATAAAATTGTCGTGCTCGAATGGACCAACCCGGAATGTCCTTTTGTCCAACGTCACTATGAAAATAACGCCATGCCCAAACTCGCGCAGGAATACCAGCAGAAGGGTATCGTCTGGCTGGCTATTGACAGCACCGGTTCCCATGATCTGGCCACCGACAAGGAATGGTTTACTACCCATAAGCTCAGTTATCCGATATTGAATGATCACAGCGGAATCGTGGGCAAGATGCTGGGCGCCAAGAGCACGCCCCATATTTTCATTATTAATACTAACGGCAAGGTCGCCTACCAGGGAGCCGTGGACGATGACCCGCAGGGTGAAAAAGGCGCCGGCGCCGTCAATTATGTACGCAAGGCTCTGGACGCCCTGCTGACCGGAAAAACCCCGGAAGTAACCGAAACAAAATCCTACGGCTGCTCGGTTAAATACGCGCAATAATCATCCTGACTGGTTTGCTACTGAACATGCTCATACTACCCAAGAGCATGCCGGCCAGTCAGTGGTGTTACCGAAACCGCAGCGTAAAGGAAAAGCTTTACCTGCATTTAAAGGGTATGCTTTGTATAAGCGCATGGTTCCTGAAATGGAAAAAACGAACATGCTATACAGGGTATACCCTTTTTCATTTTTTAATCGGG
>JAFGHE010000312.1 GCA_016930295.1 Sedimentisphaerales bacterium | reverse complement strand
TGCCACCGTCAAAAGTTGATATTGGCATTTAAAATTGTTGTTTGTAATCCAGAAACAACTGTTCGAAATACTTTTGACGCTAGCGTCCTTACAGGGGTAAGATAAAGGGGGTAAGATAAGGGACACTATTTAACTCTCTATTTAACTCTTTTCCAATACTTTTTTCATCGATGTGTCTCCTACAAAAGCCGAACATCCATATACACATATCATCAGAATAAACGCATCCTTTTCTCTAGCTCCTGAAAATATTTCGCCTGTCCCATCCGTAGTGGAAAAATCAATATCCTTATCCGTCAACTGTTTATAATATTACCTTCAATCTACCCTTTTCGATTGGGTATGTCCAACTTAAATCTCTAGATAGGATTACTTAATATTCAGGATAAATAATCAAAAAATTCATCGCCTCTTGTGATTTATCGTGGCAAGAAATCTGCGAAAATCTGCGGCCATCTGCGGATAATAATAAAAAATTCGTGCCATTCGTGGCAAAAAAACACTCTTAACTCTTTATTTAACATAAAATTACGGTGAATATTAAATTATATTAAAATATATGTTTTTTCACTTGATTTCAAACAAATACATGTTATAATTAACATGTTTTGACGGTTGGGCTGAACCGAACAGAAAACCTGGTCACTCCGAAACCCTCCATAAATTATTAAAAATTGGGTGGCACCCTTTTGCTGACAAGCAAAGGGGTGCTGATCGACGGAGTAAAGATTTAACAAGTAACTAAACAGAAAAATAAGTAAAACAAACCCAATCCATGCAAGGACAAAAATCATGACAATCCCAACTAAAATAAATACTTACCTCAAAACCAAAATGGCTTCGTTCCAACAAAAAACACTTTGTGCCTTCTTGTCCCGTCGTAGTCGCAGACGAAGAGGGATGTGCCCATGTGCCTCTGTGCCTTCTGGTAAATATTGGACATATGTAACGATTAAAGAATTTTAACGCCTGAGATTGGATAATTGATAATAATTTTCATCTTTCAATTGGATAATAGGTACGATTGGAGAATTTTAACCGTAATGATCCCTTTCAAAATAATGAAAACCTCAAAATCACTCGAAAGACTGTACGAATGGAGAATTTTAACAGTATAGATAAATGTCAATTTTCAAAGAAGGCTTAACCAATGCTATATCAAAATGTTATGGTTGCCTTATACAAATTCTTACAATCCCCTATGATTGAATCCGTGAAAATCCGTATCATCCGCGTCATCCGTGTGCTATTCTTCTGTTCACAACTACTCTTTTGTGCTTCTTGTGCCTTTTCGTGGCTATTGAAAGAAGGAATTTTGTGACTGGAAGGCAGCTTGATAATTTATCCGAATCTAATGTCTATGGCCATCATCTCGACGGTGGTGTTGCCGTTGTAGCGGTTGATCACGGGTTGGAAGAGGAGTTCGAATTTTTCGGCGTCTATGAGTTTCTTTTCCCATTGAGCCTTGCCGAACGCAACGACGCGCATGATGCCGCCGGGGCGCATGTGGGGCTGAGAATCCCCGGCAGGCGCAACATTAAACTGCAGGTGCGCCGCTTTCTGGCCCATACGACGGGGCGGGCCGATGAGTTTGAGGTTACGGATGACCAGCCGGACCTGCGGGTTGCCTGCGCCAAAGGGGCCGAGCCGTTCGATCATTTCCACGCAGGGGATATCCAGTTCCTTAAAATCAATCTCCGCGTCGATCTCGATTTTATGGACGAGTTCGGTATCCTGCAGTTGGGTGAGGGCATACTGGTTAAACGCCTGTTGGAACGTTTCAATTTTGTCCGGCTCGATATTGAGCCCGGCGGCCATGGCATGCCCGCCAAAACTGATAAGATGTTCGGAGCAGGCCTCCAGGGCCCCGCAGATATTAAAGCCGGGCACGCTGCGGCAGGAGCCCATGGCCTTGTCGTTATTAATCGAAATGACCACGGCGGGCCGATGGTATTTGTCCACCAGCCGGCTGGCCACAATCCCGATTACGCCGCCGTGCCAGTTGTCATGGGCCACGACCAACCCGCGCCAGTCGGAAGAATCCATTTTAAGATCTTTAATCTGGTCTATGGCCTCGGCGGCAATCTCTTTTTCCACCTTCTGGCGCTGGCGGTTCTGGGTTTCCAGGTAATTGGCGATTTCATCGGCACGCGTGGGGCTGCTGCGCGTAAACAGTTCCACGGCCAGACGCGCATGGCCCATGCGCCCGGCTGCGTTCAGACGCGGCGCCAGGCGGAACCCGATATCATCGCTTTGCAGGCGCTCGCCCTCCAGGCCGGCTGCCTTGATCAGGGCCTTGATGCCGGTATCGTCACAATGGGCTAGCGTCTCCATGCCGAACCGGGCCAGAATCCTGTTTTCACCCACAAGATCAACCACATCAGCAATCGTGCCCAGTGCTGCCAGGCCGGTGGCCGAAAGCAGAAACTGGCGGAACTCTTCCGAAACCTTGCGCGCACCGGAAAATTCCTGGGCCAGGGCCCAGGCCAGTTTGAACGCCACGCCGGCCCCGCACAAATTGGGGTTGGGATAATCCTGACCAGCCAGTCCGGGGTGAATAACGGCCAGTGCATTCACCGGCGCCGCTTCGATCTGATGATGGTCCGTGACAATGAGGTCCATACCCAGTTCTGCAGCCAGGTGTGCAGACTCATGAGCGGTTATGCCGCAGTCAACGGTGATAATCAAATCCGCACCTTTATCGGAAAGCTGTCGGATCGCGTCCACATTAAGGCCGTAGCCTTCCTCAATCCGGTGCGGGACATAAAAATCCGCATCCACACCCGCCAGTTTCAGACACCGCCACAAAATCGAAACCCCGGCGATCCCGTCCACATCGTAATCGCCGTAGAGAAAAATCTTCTCCTTATCCGCAATGGCCCGGCGGATCCGCTTAACTGCTTCAGGTATCCCCTGCAATTGCTGCGGGTCGATCAGGTCATTCAATTTGGGATGGAGAAACTGCTGTGCCTGTTCCACGTCACTGACACCCCGATTATAAAGCAGTTGCGCGATCAGCTCCGGCATACGCAGATGGGCAGCCAATTCCCGGCAACCGGACCACGCCGGCTGAACCGACCACACACTTTCACCTGCTTTTTTCTTTGCCTTCACGTGATTAACCATCGCCATCGTGGCCAGACTGCGAGAATGTCTCTTTCCATCCTTTACCGATACCATTGCGGACTCCGTTCCTGTGTTATTAGCTTTATTCTATGCCCACATGCTCATGCTGCGCAAGAGCATGGCACCCTTATGTAAAGTAGTTTACGGCGTTTTGGAAGATAGTCAGCCCGTCGGGATCTTCTATAGGTTCGCGGGTCCAGCGGGGATGATGGGTTTTGTGGATGAACCGTTCGGGATGGGGCATCAGGCCCATGACCCGGCCGGTGGCATCGCACAGGCCGGCAATGTGGTCGATGGAGCCGTTGGGATTGACCGGATAGTCGCCGAACCGGCCGTCCCGGTCCACGTAACGGAATGCCACTTGCCCCTGCTGTTTGACCTGCTCTAAAACCGTATCTTCGGCAAAACAGACCTTGCCTTCGCCATGGGCAATGGGCAGATAGATGCGCCGCCCGGGGGTGATAAAAACGCACTTGTCAGTGCCGGGCTCCAGCCAAACCCAGCGGTCCTCAAACTTGCCGGAATCGTTATAAGTGATGGTGGTGTTCAGGCCGTTGCCGTTATGATTACCACCCGGCAGCAGCCCGGATTTGACCAGGACCTGAAATCCGTTACAGATTCCCAGCACCAGCTTGTCTGCGTCGATGAACTCTCTGACCATGTCGCGAAAATGATGGATGAGCTGGTTGGCCAGAATCCTGCCGGCCGCCACGTCATCGCCATAACTGAAACCGCCCGGCACTACCAGGATCTGGTAATCATGCAACAGTTTCGGCTCGGCGATCAGCCGGTTAACATGCACGGTCCGGGCCGTGGCCCCGGCCTGTTCAAAGGCGAAACAGGTCTCCTGATCGCAATTCGTCCCCGCCGCCCGTAAGACTAACACGTTCAAATTCGTCATATTATAATTTTTCCCTTTGGTATCCGATTTCTATGTTAATTCCTTTTTTTCTGTGTTCCAGTATGCTTATGCTTCGTTTCACTACGCAAAAGCATGCCACCCTCTTTACCATCGCAGGGGGGTTTGCCATACTTCTTTCAGGTCTGCGATGTCTGCGTTGATTATGGCTTTATTGTTTGAATCCTTAATAATGAGCCTGGTTTCCTCGGTAACCCGGCCGATTTGTCCAAAGCGGACATCGCGGAAAAGTTGGGCCAGTTTAGTGATATTTTCCGGCTCAATCTCGAGGATGAACCGACTGGTGGTTTCGCTGAAGAGAAGTTGGTCGGTACGATTGGTTTCTCTGGCGGCCGGCACATCGCTGAGGTTTATTTCCAGGCCCAGTCCGCCGGCAAAGGCCATCTCCGCCAGGGCCACGGCCAGACCACCTTCGCAGCAATCGTGGCAGGAGACCACCAGATGTTCCTGAATCGCCCGGGCAACGGCGGACATGATTTTGGGGCCGGTCTTGAGGTTGACTCTGGGCACATTGGCGCCCAGTTCACCGTGACGCTTATAATACTGCGAGGCGCCCAGTTCGTTTCTGGTCTCGCCGACCATAACAATCAGGTTGCCCGACTTCTTGACATCCATGGTAATACAACGGTTGGCATCTTCAACAATGGCCATGGCACTGATCAGCAGGGTGCCGGGGATATTGATGGTTTCACCGTCGTCGGTCTGGAATTCGTTATTGAGCGAATCCTTACCGGAGATAAACGGGCTGGCATAGGCCATGGCCGCGTCATAACAGCCCTGAGCCGCCCGGACCAGGCCGGCGAGCCGGTCCGCCTTGTCACAGTTGCCCCAGCAGAAGTTATCCAGAATCGCTATCTGGTCGGGTGAAGCACCGACCGCAATAACGTTTCGGAGAGCTTCATCGATGGCAGCCATCGCCATATAGTAAGGATCGATATCGCTATACTGCGGGCAGATACCGCAGCCAATCGCGATGGCGCGATCCTTATCGAGGCGCGGTCTCACGACCGCCGCGTCGCCGGGCCCGTCGTTATCAATTCCGACCAGAGGCTTGATCGAAGAGCCGCCCTGCACTTCATGATCGTACTGGCGGATAACCCATTCCTTACTGGCCACGGAGAAGTCGGCCAAAATGCCTTTAAGATCGTTGGTATAGTCTCCCTTTTCCGGCAGGTCCGGCTCCTGCAGAGCCGGCTTTTCCCATACGGCCTTACGGGTATATTTAGGCAAGCCGTTATGGAGGAAATCCATATCCACTTCGCCGACCAGCTCACCTTCATAACGGAGTAGGAGCTTTTTATTGTTGCCAAACGTGCCTATCACGGTGGCCTCAACATCCTCGCCGGCAAAGATTTCACTGACCCGTGTAAGCTTCTCCGGCGGAACGGCAATGACCATTCGTTCCTGGGCCTCGCTGATCCATATTTCGGTGTAATTAAGTCCCTGATATTTGAGCGGCACTTTTTCCAGGTCCACGACTGCGCCGAGTTCTTCGCCCATTTCGCCTACCGCACTGCTGAGACCGCCGGCCCCGCAATCGGTTATGGCTGAATATAAGTTTTCCTCACGGGCGGTAAGCAGGGTATCGAGCATTTTTTTCTCGGTAATGGCGTTACCGATCTGGACGGCGTGTGAGAAGAGGTTTTCATGTTCATGGGTCATCTCGCCGCTGCTGAAGGTGGCGCCATGGATGCCGTCGCGTCCGGTCCGACCCCCTACCACCATAACCAAATCACCTTCGCGTGCGTGGCCGAAACATTTATTTTTGGGCATGATGCCAATATTGCCGCAGAATACCAGCGGATTGCCGATATATCGATCATCAAAGACGATGGCCCCATTGACGGTGGGGATGCCCATGCGGTTGCCGTAGTCGCGAACGCCGCCGACGACTCCTTTCATGACGCGCCGGGGATGCAAGACGCCGGCCGGCAGTTCTTCGATTGTTTTATCCGGCGGGGCAAAACAGAAAATATCGGTATTGGCAATCGGTTTGGCGCCCAGCCCGGTGCCCATGGGGTCGCGGATACACCCGCCGATTCCGGTCGCGGCCCCGCCGTACGGTTCGATGGCGGAGGGATGGTTGTGTGTTTCCACTTTAAAACACACGCCGTATTCCTCATCAAACTCGATAACGCCGGCGTTATCTTCAAACACCGAGATACACCACGGACGGGCCAGTTCCCTGGTGGCCCGGGCTATGGTCGATTTCAATAAATTTTCAATAACCATGCTTTTCTGTGCGGTTCCTTCGCCGTTCACTTCGGTGAATTCGATGGTTCCGCGGAATGTTTTATGCACACAATGTTCGCTCCAGGTCTGGGCCAGCATTTCCAGTTCCACATCCGTGGGTTCCCGGTCGAGTTTGCGATAATAGTCCTGGATCGTTCTCATCTCAGCAAGATTCAGGAACAAATCCCGCTGTTTGCTCAGTTGGAGTAATCCCTCGTCATCAAGATTTCTGATATGGATGGTTACGCGAGAGAGCTGATACGGCTGACCCTGGGCGCCGGGCGGCTCCTGGTCCCTGCCGAAAATGACCTGCTCGATACAGTCGTTGGCCAGCACTTTCTGGGCGATCAGTTGTTTTTGTTTGTCATTAAGGGCGCCCAGAATGATATATTTTCGGGCGGTACGGACACTGTCGGCAGCAAGAGCCATATCCTGAATGGCCATCTCGGCGGAGGTGGCCACCGGGTCGGTAACACCGGGCTGGAGGTGAACTTCGATCAAGGTTGCCTGGGCCAGTCCTACAGGCGCACCGGTCCGGCCCAGTTCATAGGATTCGGTGACCGGGTCCACAAGCAGTTCGGCGGCGATCCGATGCAACTGATCCTCCTTTAAATCTCCTTCGATCACGAAGACCCGCATCGACTGAACGGCCTCCACGGTTCGTATTCCCAACTGCTTAATATCCGCGAGCACGTCCTGGCCGTGTACATCCGGATAATCTGACTTATTATAAATTTCTATGCGATTTACCATATAACTCTCAAATATCTGGCCTCATTAAAATGTATAATTTATTCAGTGAAAAAATAATTTGGTACGAATAAGTAAGCTAAGGATTATAAAATTCTCTACCTCTCTTTCGCCCTCATCGACTCCGCTCAGGGCAGGCTTTCAGTGACTTACATTAAAAATCTATGGTTCCGGTCTGTATGATTTTATGGCGGATAATGCTGCGATGGCTGTATCCCAGCCGGGGAACATGGGATAAAGAGCGATTAATGGCCAGCCCTGATGAGCCGCCCAACTGGTTCGGTCCCATAATTGCCAAAGAATCTAAATCTATTAATTTCATGCTCTTACATCGGTTAGGTGTTTTGTGTAGTTATAATAATCAAGGGTATCCATAGCACAGTTCAATGTCAATTTTTTTCTTGCTGTTGGGGTGTTAATTAAGTAAGATAGTGTGCTAAGTTAATAGTTTTTAAAGATGAAATCATGTACCGGTTTTATAAGCCGGCTTATTATTCGGGCGAGGAGGTCATGTTTTTTGCCCGGATTTTGATGCAGGATAAATTATCGCATGACGCGAACAGATCATTTAAACGTTGCCGTAGCCAATGGCACGAATGGCAACGGCTGCCTGGAATTTGAAAAGCCTTTGGCTGATCTGGAATCTCAGATCAGGGAGCTTCAGGCGCTGCAACGGAGCAAGGGTATCGATTATTCTCCTGAGATTCGCCAGTTGCAATCCAATCTGGTCAAACTCACCAATAAGATTTACAACAATTTATCGGCCTGGGAAATCGTGCAGGTGGCGCGTCATCCGCGACGGCCTTTACTGATGGACTATCTGAATATGATGGCCAAGGATTTTTGTCAGTTGCATGGTGACCGATGTTTTGGTGACGATCGGGCGGTGGTAACGGGGTTTGGCCGAATCGGGCGTGAAAAGGTCATGATCGTCGGGCATAACAAGGGGCGAACCACGAAAGAAAAGGTGGAATGTAATTTCGGATGTACGCATCCGGAAGGATACCGCAAGGCCCTGGGCAAAATGAAACTGGCGGAAAAATTCAATCTGCCGATTGTGTGTCTGATTGACACTCCCGGGGCTTATCCGGGCATTGGCGCCGAAGAGCGCGGGCAGGCTCAGGCCATTGCGGTGAATCTAATGGAAATGTCCCAAATCCGGGTTCCCATTGTGTGCGTGATTATTGGTGAAGGCGGATCAGGAGGGGCATTAGGAATCGGCGTGGGAGACCGGGTGGCCATGTTGCAATATGCCTGGTACACGGTGGCTTCGCCGGAGGCGTGTGCCGCGATTCTGTGGAAGGATGGCGCCCAGGCTTTTCAGGCAGCCGAAGCCCTTAAGCTGACGGCCAAAGACCTGTTAAAAATTAATGTCATTGATCAGATTATCCCTGAACCACTGGGAGGAGCCCATCGTAATCCACATGAAGCATCCCATCATCTGGAAAATTATCTCATTAAGGTTATCCGTGACCTGCGCCGCTATAAGGTTGAGAATTTACTGGAAAATCGCTATCGTAAGATTCGTACGGTAGGTGAATTCAATATGAAACCTAGAAATGGCGCTGGGGCGGGTACGATAAAAAGCAAACCAATTAATGAGATAACGACTCCCTCCCGGCGCAAGACGGCCACTGCCCATCCTAAATCCAAGTAGACACCAGCGTCATACCCTGTTTCTCTATAAAAATTTGACTTATCCATGGCACTGGTCCTAATATATTACAGAATAGATGTTAATTATATAACACCAGGAACGGAAGTGTACAAGGAGTTATAAAATGAGCGATAACCAAATAAATCAAAATGAAAGTCAACCGGTAAATCCTGAACCCAATCTCCCCAGGCCGACCTGTGCCTGTTCCATGGGGAAAGGACCGTGGTTCTGGTTTGCAGTAGCATTGGCTATTGCGATCGGGGTGATAACCGTAACCAAACGGGGTACTAGTCTGGTCAGTGGCGATGGCGTGGTCTGGAACGAAAACTATAATTCCGCTCTGGAACTGTCCAAGTCAGAAAACAAACCCATTCTGCTTGCCTTTACTTCACCCGGATGCACTTACTGCAATCAGATGAAAAAAACCACGTATCGTGATCCTGAAGTGGTCAAGGTGTCAGAGAACTTTATTCCTGTGATGGTGAATGCCGATGAAGATGCAGAACTGTCCCAAAAGTATAATATTTACGGCCTGCCAACCTACGTGGTAATCAGCCCGGATGGCAGGGAGTTGGGTAATTTCCCCGGCTACTACCCGGCTGACGAATTTATTTCATTGCTTAAAAAAACGTTATAAGGCGATGGATGGACGCCGGCGTCAAAAGTATGTGGCAGCTTTGATACGAACTTATAAAGCCTGTCCCGGCGTTTCGCCGGGTTTGACTTTTGACGGCGGCATCTGGATGAAGAGGACAAACAGGCACACGAGAAATCCCCTTTCTTCAAAGGGGTAAACTTTGAACTCTTAGCGTCACGAGGAGGTTTCTGCGATAATATCATGTATAAGCTGCGCTGCGTATAAGCATGCCGCCCTAGGGGTAAACATATAAGTCTGGTTTTTTGGGGGTAAGGATTAGAGGGATTTGCATATTAAAGGGGCCGGATTTTATGGTGAAATCCACCTCGGTGCCCTGATCGCCAATTTCGTCATTTTTAATGGTTATCTTAAAGGCGCATTTTTCCAGGTCAAATTCGGCGGAGATGCTGGTACCGTTTTCATCTTTTGGCTTTTTGAACCGGGAGACATTTTTGTCTGATTGCTGATAAAAATACTCTTCTTCCAGTTCTATTATCCTGGCGCCCCAGGTTACTTCCATATTATTATCAGCGAAACTGAACTGTTCATACTCAACGGCGATTAATCCTTCGATAGTCAGGCTGTCGGTGTATGGCTTTTTCCGGCCCAGTGTGAATTTTCCTTTTGTAACCTGTAGTGCATCAGCGAATCCCATCATAAACCGGATCGGCATGGGATTTTTCCCGTTAATCACATCGATACCCCCTGAATTGGGGTCTGTGCCGTCATAAGCCGTTTGAGAGCCGAGATAACTGCCGACCCGCAGCGTCACCTCGACCGGGCTTTGCATACCGGTCAGGTCTAAATTGCCGCCGGTAACGGTGAATTCTCCCTTCACCAAATTTATCTTAAAGAAACTTATGTAACCGGGCTGTTCTTTTTCAACCTTTCTCTGGTAGGTAACCTTGTGACGGCGGAAATCCACGATCACGTTCGCCAAGTTTAAATCTTCGGAGTACCCGTAACTGTTAGGATCGCCTTCCGAGATGACGGATATGCTGATAATTTCAAGATCGTTAGCTGGATGTAATATGTCTCGCAGCGATTTGGATGAGAGGGTGCCGATAAGGGTAAAGGAATCCGAGATACTATTGCGACCCTGACCAGCCTCCATAGTAAGTGAATCTATTTCGAATTCCAGTTTCGGACTCTGCCATTGCAGTACGGGATATTCCAAATCCTCGTTGATAACCCAGACAGCATCGAAATCCCATTCATATTCACTGAAGGTATCCTGCAACTGCATCTGGCTGGTTGTGCTGCTGACAACATTATTGGGATCGTCAGTATTACCTAACCCGGTAAGTGAGGGATAGGTATCGGCATTCCAGAAACAGCCGATATATGCATTGAGGTCATGTTCAAATTCATATCCCACGAATCCACCGAGGTTTTCTGAATCTGGCCCGGCGGCGATACTGCCGGCAGAATAACAGTATTGAATCGTGCCGTTATTTGAACCGGCCAGGCCGCCGAGATTTTCGCCGAAGGGGCCGCTGCTGACTTTTCCGGTCGCATAACAATCGCTGATACTGCCCAGATTAAAGCCCACGAACCCGCCGACAACCAGGGATTCGTCGCCACTGGTGACATTCCCGGCGGCATAACACTGCTCAATCGTGCCGTCATCATTCGTCCCGACCAGGGTACCCAGGGATCCTGCCAAATCGCCGCAGGTCAGCGAGCCATCCGCATAGCTGTTATTGATTTCGCCTGTTTCATTCAGGCCCACCAGATTTCCGATATTAAAACTATCTAATCCGCAATTAATACTTCCAATAGTCTGACAGCCGGAAATTGTGCCTTCGCTGTTAAGGCCGGCAATATTTCCGATATTATCTGTTTCGTCCCCGGCGGCGATGTCAGCCTGTACGAAGCAATCCGTGATAGTACCCCTGTAGTTAGTTCCGACTATATTACCGATATAATATGAATTTGAGCCTACGGTGACCGTTCCGGAAGTAAGGTTATTGGTGATATCTCCTTTTTCGTTGAAGCCCACCAGAGAACCGATATCCGAGGAGCTGTCGCCGCTGATGATATCTGAACTGACAGTACAGTGTCTGATGGTTCCGCCAGAATTAACGGCGGCCAGGGAGCCTAAATACCAGGAACCATCCTGGCCGGTAATGGTTTCATCCTGAAGGGTGACATTATCAATCAGCGCATGGTCAACGTAACCAAATAAACCCAGCCAGGCGCTGCCGGTAATATTGAGATTATTTATCTTATAACCATTCCCGTCAAAATGGCCGGTAAAGTAAGGGACGGGAGCGGTGGTCCATTGGAATTGGCTCAGATCGATTGATTTTCTCAGGCGATAGCTGGCACTGTGGTCATAATGGTATATGGCCCCAAAATCACTGCGGGTATAAATCAGATACGGGTGGGCTTCGGTGCCTTCTCCTTCCAGGGTGGGAAGCTCCTCAAACGTATTAAAGCTGCTTAAAACCGGATATCGGTCATCTCCGGGCATCATCCAGATACGATTGGTGCCATGGCCTATTTCATTGATAAAATCCCATTTTTCGAAGCCCGCTTTATGCTGCAGGGCGTTTTTTTTGGCGGCGGTACCCAGTCCGTTATCCGGCCCGGCGTCACGCAGGAAATAACAGCGTAAAATACTACCTGCGTAGCTGTAACCAACCAGTCCGCCCACATAGTCAGTCTCGCTGCCGGTTACCTGCCCCACGCAATAGCAGTGAACAATACACCCTTCATTCGTGCCAGAGAGCCCCCCCAGCGGATCAGGCCCGGTCACCTCGGCGGTAGAATAGCAATTGACGATAAGACCGACATTATGTCCTGTTAATCCGCCCATGCCGGAGGCGATACCCGCGGGTGAAAATAGTTCGTCCGGATCATCTATGGTGGTCAGACTGCCGGCGGCATAACAGTTACCGATATAGCCGGCACTGTAACCGGCCAGACACCCGACATTGTCGGAATCGCCGGCAGCGATGATGGTTACGTTTTCCAGGCCGAGATTGAAGATGATACTGTTACTGTCGGTAAAGCCAAACAGACCCAGGTAATCATTATCCTCTGCTTCAGTATCGATGGTAAAATTACTGATGATGTGATTATTACCGTTAAATATGCCGGTGAACGGAGTACCCTGAAAAAAATTCGGATCATTACTTATGACGTTTGGGTCATCACTCATGCCGTTCGGATCGGAGGCGATAATCGCGGTTTTATAGATGTAACCGGACATATCGATATCAGCGGTCAGCTCAAAATGACCGTTCCAGTTATTCGGATCGTTACCGACCGCCTCTAAATCCGCGGCACTCGAGATGCGAAAAGGACTCTCAACCGTGCCATCGCCGATGAGAGCTCCGGCCGGACAAATAAGCAGCAGCGAGATTATCAAAACGTTTAAAACCACCCGACAGGCAAACAGAAAAGAATTGCCCCTCAATTTATGTATTTTAAATCCGTCTATCACCTTCATCCTCACCGACTGCAACAAATTAAACCTTTCCTGATATACAAGTTAAGCAATATCTCCCCCTGAGCCTATCTCCCTATCATGATATAGATTTTACAGCCAATGTAAACATAAACT
The DNA here is from genome assembly GCA_016930295.1 of Sedimentisphaerales bacterium. Taxonomy (GTDB): domain Bacteria; phylum Planctomycetota; class Phycisphaerae; order Sedimentisphaerales; family SM23-30; genus JAFGHE01. The sequence continues at coordinate 3,945 of JAFGHE010000312.1, read as the reverse complement.
TAGACGGTCGGACCGACCCGGCAGTTCCCGAAAAAATCATAAAATATAGTATATTTACTCAGGTGCAATAAAAATGAGTAGTTGGACTTGAACGGCTCTTTAGCTCTATGACCTTACAAATCCTGTACTATCGCTGCTATTCCCTCACCCCCCAGCGCCTCATTATAAATCCGAACATCATCGATATACCCCTCAAAATACCAGCTACCGTCCGTATGAGAACCTATGGTCAAAATTCCAGGATTGTCAGGATCCATAACACCCACGCCAACAGCAGCCTCAATCTGAGGTAATCCATTAATATATAGTTGCAGGATACAGCCATTAAAACTAGCAGCCACATGTGTCCAGTCAGTGGTAGCCAAAGAATCCGAATATACTATGACATCATTACTTTCACTACCATCCAATCTGACTCGGGAACCCCATCTACTGTTATTTAAAAATAAAGTATAGGTGCCGCTCTGAGTCATTTGTCGATTTAGTATAAACATCAGCCCGGCAGGATCAGGATCGCTTTTCAGCTTCACCCAGGCGGCCATAGTGATCGTCGTAAAATCCAGATCATAATCGGTTGTAACTTTCACATAGTCGTCAAGCCCATCAAGTAATAACGCTCCGGCCCCCACTTTAACCTGGATGGGATCATCCACAATGACAGCACCATTCATCAAAGTTCCATGACTGCGACCCGCTGAGTCATCAGCGTTATAATCAAACGTCCAGTAAGCTACGGGTCGAGGTTTTTTGTTGTATTTCAGCCAATTCTCGATAAAAATATATACGTCGTCATTGGCTACTATGTGATTATTATCAAGATCACATAGAGTGTTATATTCAGGATGACCGTAATAGGTAAGCCAAGATTGAGTAAAAATATTGAAATCTATCATGTTAAAATCGTAATCACCGGCAATATTCATTTGCCAAAATAATATTGGATAGCTCGCAATACCTGAGGGTATATACCAAATACCTTTTAAACCATAGGTCCTTTCGCCGATAAAATCCCATTCAAAATGTATCTGAGTAAATGTTGTTTTCTGCATCATCTCCACAGTGAGCTTGCCATAAACTTCAGTTATCCCGTTATAATTATGACCAACTCCAACATTCTGATTACTTGACTGTTTATCCCAAAAAGAACCATAAATATCCGCATTGCTATTATATCCCACCAGACCACCGACCTGATTTTCTCCTGAGACGCTACCCTATTCCACATAACAACCTTTTATCGTCGTACGATACATTGTACCCACCAAAGCTGCCATATAACTACTACCATTTATAGTAGGATTAATTAAGCCTAGATTCTCAATCGAAATATTATTTGAGTTTCCAAGACAGCAAAAGAGCGCTATATAATATCCTGTACCTGATAGAACTGTAAAATTTGATATAGTGTGGCTATTGCCATCAAAATGACCTGAAAAAGGGGTTGTACTGTTTCCGATAGAATTAAAAGCCGGCCTGCCGGCCTGACCGTCGTAGGGGGACAGGTCGATATCGGCGGTGAGCAGGAAATATTTGTGCCAGTATTCTGAATGTGATCCGATTCCCTGCATATCTTCAGCGGTCTGGATGAGGAAGGGGCCGGCCGCCGTACCGGCTCCGCTCCAGGGATAGGGTTGGGCCCAGACAGAACGTGATAGAATTAATGCGACCAGGATGATTAATATGAGTCTGGCCATTATCAAGAAACCGCGTGGGATGAGTAGCTGGTCTTTATATTGTTTCTGTGTCATCATCTGATCCTCCGATCTGTTTACACTTTTTGGTAAAATGCGTGGTTTAACACTGCAATCCTGAGATTCGCTCAGCAGCAGCGCAGGGACATAGTCTCTACGAAAAGCTGTTCTGTTCGCATTAATCCGAGGCTGGATAGTAATACGTATCTTTAATTAATGCTGGTGTGTAAGCTGCTCTGTTAACGGCATGATATAGAGACTCACTGTGTTGGCGGGATCAGGTATGTTGGAAAACCTATCTTGCTTTTACACTCCGCTCCTCAGGTTTCAAAAGAAGCTTCAGGTTTCCATTAAAATTATACGGATACCTCTGGGTATCGACCATACTTTTTTTAAAATATAATAAAATCTGACAAAATTTGTTGTCAAAATGGACGGATATCCTGTAATAATATCTTGATTCGTAGCATACGGGTCATATTTTTTTATTGACTTGGGTTAAAAGATGTGTTTTAATAAGGTTATATTAGTAGAGGATATTTATGATATGTTGAGTACCGTTTTAAGAATTCGTAATAATTTCTGGTGGTGGCGTAATCGACGTGGCCGTGGGCCCGGCGGGTAGCGCCTGGTGACTATGTGGAATTTTGAACCGCGGTCAAGTCGATGGATTTGGCCGCGGTTTTTTGTTATCTATTTTTGCATGAATATGGTAAAAAAGTGGCCTTAATGGAGGGCTGATGGTTCTGATGACGGCCGAAAAGGAGTAACAACGATGCAGGATACGTTTGTAACCGAAGGTGGCGTCGAGATATTGCGCACCAGGGAGGAAATTCCCCTAAGCGACGCTCTGAAAGAGATTTACAAAAACATTGACCAGGCCAGGGGTTGTATTCTGGCCAGTGATTATGAATATCCGGGGCGTTATGCGCGCTGGGATATCGGATTTATCGATCCGCCGGTGGAGATGATCAGCCGGGGGCGTGATTTTACTATAAGTGCTCTGAACGAGCGGGGCAAGATACTGCTTCCCATGCTCGCTCCGGCGGTCACGGAAAATAAGCACGTGGAAAGCTTTAAGGTCGCGGACGAGGCCATTACCGGTAAAGTACTGCCCATGCCCGCAGGCTTTCCGGAAGAGGACCGAAGCAAGCAGCCGAGTATATTTTCGATTTTGCGGGCGCTATGTAAGCTGCTGGCCTGTGAAGACGAATATTTGAGTATGTTCGGAGCGTTCGGCTATGACCTGGTGTTCCAGTTTGAGCCGATTCATTTTAAGCATGATCGCAGCCAGGTGGGCGCCGACTGCCACCTTTTTTTAGCGGACCGGATTGAAGCGATTGACCATCAAAAGCAACTGGCGTTCCGGTTATCGTACGAATTCATTTCGCCCGACGGCAGCAGTACGGAAGGGCTGCCGGTGACCGGTTCACGTCAGCAATTAAGCCGCTCTATTACTTCAACGGAAATAATGTGTGACCATGAAAAAGGGGAATACGCCCAGAAGGTGGAAAAAATCCGTGAAGGGTGCCGGAAGGGCGATTTTTTTGAAGTGGTATTGTCCCAGGTATTCAGTGTTAAGTGCGGATACTGGCCGACGGAGCTGTTTGCCCGGCTGCGCAAGAGTAATCCCAGCCCGTACGATTTCCTGATCAATCTGGGCGATGAGCAACTCATCGGCGCTTCGCCGGAAATGTTTGTACGCGCGGACGGCAAAGAGGTGGAGACCTGTCCCATCAGCGGTACGGTACGGCGCGGCGGCAGTCCCATGGAAGACGCCGAGCAAATCAGGGTGCTGCTGACCAGTAAGAAAGATGAATCGGAACTGACCATGTGTACGGATGTGGACCGCAACGACAAATCACGTGTGTGCGTGCCGGGCACGGTCCAGCTCGTGGGCCGGAGACTGGTGGAAAGTTATTCCAAGCTGTTTCATACGGTGGACCATGTCAAGGGCGAACTGCTGGAAGACTGTGACATGTTTGACGCGTTTCTGTCACACATGTGGGCCTGCACCCTGACCGGCGCGCCCAAGCCGATTGCCATGCAGACCATCGAAGACCTGGAAAACAGCGCGCGCGGCTGGTACGGGGGGTGTGTGGGACTGTTTACCTTCCATCAGCAGCTCAACACCGGCATTACCATCAGGACCATCCACATGAAGGACGGCCTGGCCACGGTCCGGGCCGGGGCCACCCTGCTGTATGACTCCATACCGGAAGAGGAAGAAAAGGAGACCCGCATCAAGGCGTCC
>JAFGHE010000311.1 GCA_016930295.1 Sedimentisphaerales bacterium | reverse complement strand
TTACGTAAAAGAATCCTCAAAGATAACGACCGCCGCAGGGCTACACGTAAGAATAACTCCTAGCCTGTCTTTTTCATGATTCCCTGTTACATTGTATTTTAATTCAATCCGGATGAGTGTCTGTGGTGATGAACAAGGTTAAGCCGGTGGCTATGAATTTATACGAAAACGGCTGTCAGCCGGGGTGGGCTGACAGCCGTCGTTATAAAATATAAATCAGGGGTTTTTAAATAAATACGAGATACCACCGCCAAAATTGGATATCGGCAATTAAAACCGCTGTTTTGAATCCAGAAACAAGCGTTCGAAATACTTTTGACGCTGGCGTCATACCATGTTTTAGAAACTTAACTGCCAGGAATGCTGGACACGGAAGTTATCGCCGTTGTCGGAGTTTTTATAATCTGTCTCCATGTAGGTGAATTCAATCCCGGTAGATAAGTACTTGCTGAAGAAATAATTCACGTTGGTAAAGGCAAACAGATTCTGGCTTTTGTTACCGTCGATGAGATCGCTGTCGGTCGGGTCATCGAAGCCGGCCCCGCCGTAAAAGGCCCATTCGTCACTGGGTTTGTAACCAAGTTGAGCCCAGGCGCCGATGCTTTCAATCTCGTCTCGAGTGGTGGTATTGACTCCCTGGCCGATGCCGCCGAAGTAAGAATCGATATTTTCACCCCAGAACATTTCGCCTTTAAACTCTAAGGTGTCACAAAGCGGCACCACCAGGTCGCCATTTACCGACCAGGTATGCAGATCTGATTCGTCGTCGCCAACATGATCCCAATCGGCTTCTTCGGTGCCGTAATGACCACTGACGCCAAAAATCAATTTTTTGCCGGCCATGGGTGTGGCGCAGCTCAAGCGGGCCAGCACGGTGGGAGTATCGGTATCATGACCGTCATCAACACCAAAACCATCGGCATCCTGTCTGATTTGTCGTGAAACAGCGGTTTCTACTTTCATTTGCATCTCGGTTTCGGGACAGGTCCACCACTTGCTGAATTGTAACTGGGGATGTCGATATCCAATGTTGCCGCCAAACCAGCCTACGGTGTAATTAAGTGTATTGGGGACCAGTGGTGAGATAATGTCTGAGGTTTGCCCGAACAGCAGTGACCAGTCGGCGCCGCTTATCTGTCCATAAGCGTGCCGCATTTGGGGCGTGGATTTATTTTCCACATTAACCTCAGGATTATAAAAATCAATTTCCACCCGGCCCATAACCTTCATGTCGCCGATATCGGGAGCGAAGACCTTGGCTCCCAACCGGGTTTGACGTGCGGTCGTACTGATTCGACCGTCTGAACGGGTTGTACTGTTTTCCGGTTCAACCCAGATAAGGTAATCGCCGGCATTAGAGGCTGAATCGTCATAGTTCAAATCGAATTTGAAGTAGCCATAAGGTTGGATTTTCCAGCCGGCCGGCATTATCAATCCGCTCTCGCCTTCATCTTTGGCAGCCGCAGGCATTTCATCCACCATCTTTGTTAGTTCCTGCTGGTACTGCCAGGAAGAATTCTGCTTGAGCTCATTGAGTTCCACTCTCAATTGCTGGATTTCCTCAAGGGCCTGATTCAGTTCAGCTCGCAGGTCATCCTCCCCGGCATAAAGCGGTAGAGTCAAACTTACCACCATTACCAGGCAAATCCATAAACACATTTTTACCATAATGTAACTCCTTTCGCTGATGTCATCTCTTCCTGTAAGCCATCCAACGGCACAAGTATATATTACATGATAACCACACCTCCTTTAATAAGACTTGAATATAATTAACGAATTACAATTAGAATGCAACATTTTTTTAGAGAATAATTTAAGAAAGCTGACCGGCATGGGCCGCCCTTGTGGCGTTGTGTATTCAGATAATAATGATAATTTATGAATACATTTTACATCAAGCTGATGAAAGTATCAGGTTATGAAGAAAAATCGCCAGGTGAAATGTATCATGTCATAAGCAATGTGAGTGCCGGCCGTGATCCCGAAGCCCCGTAATCGGAATATTACGGCAAAATACACTCCCGCAAAGGTGCGGAAAACGAAGCTTGGTATTTTGAAGTCTTCCAGCCGAACGATATGTCCGTCAATAATGCCTATATAATGATGGGCGGCAAAAGCACCTGCAGAGATAAGGACTGCTATCATGCTGGCTGTTAACAGTTTAACCTTGCACAGGTCTTCCAAGACCATGACAATGAGCCCGATCAGGATCAGGCGGAACACCAGTTCTTCGTAAATCCCTGCGCCAATGCTGGTTACGATATTTGCCAGATAGCCAGAACTGCTTGGTCCGGCTTCGTTGGCAGTACTGAGACTGACGGAAAACGGGTTTGAACTATTCATTAGAGCTGCCAGGACAAATAACGGGATTGTCATAACAATACTTTCTGCCGCCATCCAGCCCAGCCATTTGAAATTGACTGCCCAGGGATGATGGGTACTCAGATGCCAGCACATAAGAATGATAACCACGACCAGTCCCGGGAACGCCCAGGCCAGTGACTGGTCCATCCCGATAAACTTTGCCAGGCCCATCAGCCAGGTAAACGCCACAATCCTGGGGGTACCGGTTATCTGCTCGGCACTGACCACTAGGGTACCCACCTCATACAATATTATCCACGGCATTAGAAACAGCAGTCCATACCACGGCCGGCTCGTGGATTCCAGGTACGATCCCGGAGCGAGATTAAGATTGCTCTGGATTTCCTGCTCCGTCCTGGTTTTTTCCCGGAATTTAGTCAATTATCATTACCTGTATTAATTACATTCAGAATGTTATTATTGTAGTATGACTAAGGCCGACAGGGCCTTTTTTAACCTGCACTTATAAAAAAATCAGCCTAACATGGAAAAAAAATATTGCAATATCAAAAAAACTATTTTAAATAGAAGAAATAACATATTGATGATAATCAATTCATTGGCCTTTTATTCTTCAATGGATAGTGTTCGCTTGGTTTCGGAAGAAAACACATTTAAAAGGAATAGTCGTATTATTGGTGTAATAGTCAGGTTTTATTATTCGAAAGGCAGACTGTCATGGTAACTTTTATCTATCTAATACTTGTTGTTTTAATTCTTGCAGCTTGGTGGCAAGTCTTTGCGAAAGCCGGAGTACCCGGTTGGGCCGCTCTTATACCTATTTATAATATGTATATTCTGCTGACAATTATTGGAAGGCCGGCTTGGTGGTTGTTGTTATTGTTTATCCCTTTGGTGGGTTTCGTTATCTGTGTTGTCATATATATCGATTTAGCCAAAAAATTTGATAAAGGGACCGGCTTTGCTATAGGTCTGCTATTTCTGCCTTTTATCTTCCTTCCCATCTTAGCCTTTAGCGACGCCCAATATACGGGTTAAAATTACAGAATCCGGGATAGAGAATTTCCGGAAGGACAAATCAAATCGGATGTATTTATTATTTCATAGCATCCGAGGTTGCTTGGTAATAGGGCTGGTGATTTTGGAAGAGTTCCAGGCGGGTGGCAGTGTCCTGGGCATGGGCGGTATTGCCGGCGTCGTTGGCGAGTTGGATGGATTTTTCCGCTGTTTCCACGGCCTTATCAAACTCGCCTGCGGCGGCGTAGGCGGCCGAGAGGGTATCCAGGTTGGCATAGTCAAGGTAATCCGTAAGTTCACAGGCCTTTTGAGCGTACTGGAGAGCGTCCCGGGGATTACGGAGGCTTTCATCCCCGCAGGTGGCCAGGATCCAGGCTAATTTATTAAGTACCTCTGATACGTCCGGTTTTATTTTAATTGCCATGTTCCAGTGGTCAATGGCCTTTTGATACAATTTCTGCTGATAGTAGATATCGCCCATTCTGAGATGTACTTCGAACCATTCGGGATTTGATTCCAAAGCTTTAGTGAAATGTTCCAGGGCCTGATAGAAGTGTCCTTGTATATACGTGGCCATCCCCAGACTGTAGTGAGCATAGACATAATCGGGCTTGATACGGAGCACATATTGCCACAACTCGATAGCTTCGTCAATTTTGCCCTTCTTTTCCAGGACAAAGGCCAGGTTATTGGCTGCCTGATAATAATCCTCTCTTAGTTTTAAAGCTTGCCTGAAATGCTCCTCGGCCTGGTCATAGTCGCCCTTTTCGACGAAAAATAAACCCAGGCTATAATGAGCCGTGGAATACTTTGGATGTTTTTCTATGATTTCCCGCCATAACGCAATGGCCTTATCAGTCTCACCCCGCATTTCGTATATTTCTGCGCGTCTTTGACTGGCAAAATGGAAATCAGGGCCGTTTTGATTGGATTTTATATAACAGGCCATTGCTCGATCGATCTGGTTTAAGTCCAGGTAAAACTCGCCCAGATAATAATAAGCAAACACGAAACGCAGATCCACTTTCACGGTTTTTTTACAGTTTCTTTGTATTTCATCATATTGTTTTTCCAGGGATGAGGCGTACTCCTCAGGACTGAGAGGTCCCTGGTTGGTCTGTGTTACTCCCAGCGTACGGGAAAACAAAGTTACATTGTTTTTCCAGTAGGATGTTTGTTTGCGTGTGCCTGCGATCATGGCCACAATCAGCACGCCGGCCAGAACCGTCAACGCCATCTTTCCCAATCGCTGGTTTGTCAGGAGATCACTGATACCCCAGGTTATCATGATGAAGAAACCAATGCCGGGCAGATAGGTATAGCGGTCGGCCATGGCCTGCGAGCCGACCTGCACCATCCCGATCACCGGGACCAGCATCCCCAGGTACCACAGCCATCCCACGGCCAGGTAGCGTTTTCGGCGCAGAATCCAGAGAACCGTTATCGTTACTGTTGCCAGAAACAGTAGCGATAAGGCCGGTTTATACATCGGGATATTATCACCCCGATAAGGGTAAAAAGCACATAAATCCAGTGGAACGATCATTTTGCCCAGATACTCCACATAAGAAATCAGGGCATTGGCGGCTCTGATTTTAAATGACAGTATTTCGGCGCCAGTCATAGCGCCGGCACTGTGCTGGGCCTTGAACGTAATGACACAGGATGCTATAACCAGAATGAACAGGGGTATCTTCTCCAGGATCAGGCGTCCAGCGGTGACCTGGGGATATTCTGTTTTATTTAACGTATCAGGTAATGCTTTGATCCGGTTGAGCGGCCAGTAGTCCAGTAACACCAGGACAAACGGCAGGGTGACCAGCATGGGTTTGGCCATGAGACCCAGAGCCAGAAACAGAAATACCCGGATATAACGTCCGACGCCGGGCCGGGCGCAATATCCTATATAGGCGGCGATGGTTAAAAAGGCAAAAAATGCGCTTAATAAATCTTTACGTTCGGCCACCCAGGCGACGCTCTCCACGTGCACCGGATGCAGGGCAAAGGCGGCCGCCACAAACGCACTGCAGCCGATCCTGCCGGTCATTTTTTTAAGTATCCAGAACAGTAGCAGCGAATTGATAGTATGGATAATAACATTGACGATGTGGTGCCCGACTGGATTCAGACCGAACAATTCATAATCCAGCATGTGGCTCAGCCAGGTCAGGGGATGCCAGTTGGCCGAGTGCACACCGGTAAAGGCCCACTTAACGGAGGCGGGGATAATACCCGATTGAATATAATAATTTTTTAATATATATCCTTCATCGTCATAAGCAAACTCATTGAGCCTGACCCGTTCATATGCTATCATGACAGCGGCAGCCAGCAGCACATAAATTATGACAGTATGTCGCTTTTGCGATAAAGTGTCCATAGGATATTTTTTATCCGATGGGAGAGAATCTGTCAATACTTTAGTAATGGTGGTCAGGGTGAGAGGTAATAGGGCTGATGCGCCTGATAGAGTTTCAGGCGGTTTTGGGCATCCTGGACATAGGTCTGGTCGCCGGCGTCCGTGGCAATCCGGATGGATTTTTCCGCGGTTTCCACGGCCTTGTCATACTCCCCGGCGGCGGCGTAGGCGGCGGAGAGGGTGTCGAGCTTGGCATAATCGACGGATTGGGTGAGTTCGCAGGCCTTTTGGGCGTAGCGAACCGCGTCTGCCGGATTACGCAGCGTCTCGTCCGCGGCAGTGGCCAAAGTCCAGGCTAATTTATTGAGCACCTCCGGGGATTCGGGCTCTAACCTGACCGCATGGGTCCAATGGTCAATAGCTGTTTTAAAATCATTTGTCTGATAATAAATATCACCTAATCGTACCTGAATCTCGAACCAGTCCGGATTTGATTGCAGGGCCGTATGAAAATACTCCAGCGCCTCATCAAACCGGCCCTGTAAGTACATGGCCGTGCCCAGGCTGAAGTTGGCGTTGGGATAATTGGGGACTATGGTTAAAACCCGCTTCCACAGGTCAATGGCTTCATCGATTTTACCCGTCTTTTCCAGGGCGAAGGCCAGATTGTTGGCGGCCAGATAATGATTCGGATTTTTTTTCAGGACCTGATTGAAGTACTCCCGGGCCTTGTCATAATGACCCTGCCGGACCGCGGCCATACCCAGATTATAATTGGCATTGATATGTCCGGGATTGTATTTAATGACTTTTTCCCAGATACGAACCGCCAGATCCATTTGACCCTGTTCTTTGGCTTTTTGGGCCGGCTTGTCGAAGTGAGTGTAATATTCCGGCATTTGTTCGCAGGATTTATTATAACAGAGATAAGCATGTTCGATATTATTCAACTCCAGGTAATACTCACCCAGATAGAACCAGGCATACACAAAACGCAGATCAATCTCGATGGGTCTTATGGTGTTTTCATCTATGTCATGGAATTGGTTTTCCAGATACCGGGCATAGTCTTCGGCGCTGCGGGTATTACGGCAGCAGTCTTTCACTCCCAGGGTGTGAGCAAACAGGGTGATATTGTTTTCCCAATATCGGGTTTGCCGGCGGGTGCCTGCTATCATGGCCGCGATCAGGATCAGGGTAAAAATACCCAATGCTCTTTTGTCCGGAAGCCACCGGGAAACCAGGTCGCTTAAGCCCCAGCTTACCATGATAAAAAAACCGATGCCGGGCAGATAGGTATAGCGGTCGGCCATGGACTGACCGCCGATCTGTACCAGTCCGATGACAGGGACCAGCATCCCCAGAAACCAGAACCATCCCACCATTAAATACCTTTTACGGCGAGATAACCAGATAACCAGAACTGTGGTGGCGGAGAGAAACAGAAAGGACAGTAGGTACAAATAGTCAGGAATACTATTGCCCCGCCAGGGGTAAAAGACACATAAATTTCGGGGATATATCATTTTGCCCAGATAAGACACATACGATATCAGCATATTGCATAATCTCATCTTGATGGAAAAAAGATTCACTCCCGCCGTTGCACCGGCGCCGCGCTGGGCGATAAACGTAATTATACAGGATACCATCACCAGTATAAAAAGGGGGGTTTTCTCCATGAGGAGAGTGCTCGGGCTAAATTGAGGGTACCCGGTTATATTTTCCTTATCCGACCATCCTCGGATTCTGTTCAGGGGCCAGTAATCCAGTAATCCCAGGATAAACGGCAGGGTGACCAGCATGGGTTTGCTCATAAGCCCAAAGGCCAGAAATAAAAATACCCAGAGGTATCGTCCGATGCCGGGTCGGGCCGCATACCGTACATAGGCGCCGATTGTTAGAAACGCGAAAAACGCGCTTAAGACATCCTTGCGTTCGGATACCCACGCCACCGACTCCACGTGCACCGGATGCAGGGCAAAGGCCGCCGCCACCAGGGTGCTCGCCCAGAGTTTTCCGGTCATTTGCTGCAATATCCAGAACAGCAGAAGAGAATTAACCAGGTGTATGATTACATTCGTAACATGATGCCCGGCCGGGTCAAGACCAAAAATTTCAACATCCAGGGCATGACTCAGCCAGGTCAGGGGATGCCAGTTGGCCGAGTGAAATTTGGTAAAGGCCCAGCGAATGGTGGCCGGGGTAATACCGGACTGGATATGGTGGTTTAAGGTGACATAGGACCAGTCGTCATAAACGAAATCGTTATGGCGCACTCCTTCATACGCCACCAGAATAGCGATGGCCAGCAAAAGACAGATTATGACAACGTGCCATTTTTTCGGTAATGGATTCATAGGTCATTTTTTACCCGACAGGATAGTATCCGTCAATATTTTAGTAGTGATTAAGGATACCACCGTCAAAAGGGGATATGGGCACTTATAACCGTTTATTTTATTCCAGAAACAGGTGTTCGCAATACTTTTGATGCTGGCGTCATTAAGGGGACTGGTAATAGGGTTGGCGCATCTGGTAGAGTTTCAGGCGGGCGGTGGTCTCCTGAACATGGGAGGTGTTACCGGCCTCGGTGGCGATCTGGATGGATTTTTCCGCGGTTTCTACGGCCTTGTCAAAATCGCCGGCCGCCGCATACGCCGCGGCCAGGGTCCCCAGGGTGGCGTAATGGCGGTACTGGGTAAACTTGCAGGCCTGTTGGGCGTAGGTGACCGCAATTTCCGGATTACGTACCGTCTTATCACCGGATGTGGCAAAGATCCAGGCTAAATTATTCAATATCTCGAGCGAATCCGGCTTTAACGCAAGCGCTTTTGTCCAGTAATCAATGGCCTCATGTAAATTTTTCTGTTGATAATAGATATCGCCCATTCTCAGAAGTACTTCGAACCATTCGGGATTGGATCGCAGGGCGGCGTGAAAATGGTTCAGGGCCTGATCAAATTGTTTTTGCGTATACATGACGACACCTAGGTTGTAGTGGGCCGGGCCGTAATTCGGTTCGATCCGGAGAACACGCTCCCACAGGGCGAGGGCTTCGCTGGTTTTCCCCTTTGCATTCAGAAGAATGGCCAGATTATTAGCCGCCAGATAGTGATTTTCATTTATTTTTAAAGCAGTACGTAAATATTTCTCAGCCTGGTCAAAGTCACCTTTTTCGAGTATCAATAATCCCAGGCTGTAATTGGCCGTGGCAGAGTTCGGATTGAGTGTGATAATTTTTTGCCACTGCTCGATAGCCTGGTCAGTTTCACCCCGTATTCGGTAAAGTTCTGCCAGTTGGATTATGGCATAGCTGAAATTAGGACCGTTTTCATAGGCTTTAGAAAAGCAGGTCAACGCGTGATCCAACTGGTTCAATTTCAGGTTCAGTTCGCCCAGATAATAATAACCCAATACAAAACGCAGATCATTTTTTACGGTTTTATTTTGTTTTTTTTGTATTTCATCATATTGTTTTTCCAGGAATAAGGCATAATCCTCAGGGTTGAGAGTATCACGGCTGGTCTGATCGACTCCCAGAGCATGGGAAAATAAAGTATTATTGTCTCGCCAACAGGTTGTTTGTTGTCGGGTCACGGCGATCATGGCTACGATCAGTACGCCGGCGAGGATGCCCAGAGCTACCTGCCGGAAACGCCATTTTTCCAGAAGATCGCTGATCCCCCAGGTAATCATGATGAAAAAACCGATACTCGGCAGATACGTATAGCGGTCGGCCATGGTCTGGGTACCCACCTGCATGAGTCCGATTACCGGGACCAGCATCCCCAGGTACCACAGCCAGCCCACGGCCAGGTACCGTCTTCGGCGTAACAGCCAGAGGGCCGCTATCGTTATACCTGCCAGCAGCACAAAGGATAAAACCGGTTTATACATCGGGATAGACTCACTCCAGGGGTAATATGCACGCAGATCGAGCGGAGCGAGCATGTTGCCCAGATACGCGGTGTACGAAATCAGGGCATTGGCGAATCGGAATTTGAACGGCAATTGTTCAGTTCCCACCACGGCGCCGGCGCCGCTCTGGGCCAGTACGGTAGCGACACAGGAGCCTGTAACCAGAACGAAAAAAGGAATTTTTTCCAGGATCAGACGCCATACCGTGACGGGCGGATACCCCGTTGTATTCGAATCATCCGGAAAGGACTTTATCCGGTTGAGCGGCCAG
>JAFGHE010000310.1 GCA_016930295.1 Sedimentisphaerales bacterium | reverse complement strand
GTATGCACAATTCGGGGTCTGGCCGTACAGGCCATTTGCGCCTGTTGAAATTTACCCACGCGCGAGCAGCACGCGGCCACAGCCTTTGAGCGGACCTTGTCCGCCGCCCGGCGACCCAGAATCCCGGCCTTGGCCGAATGCGTATGCACGATATCCGGGGCCAGTTCAGTGATAAGCTTTTTCAATTTAAAATAACACGGCACATCCCACGCCGGATTAATCGCACGCCGCATATTTTCCATTTCAATCACCCGATACCCTCCGCCTTTAGCCCGCTCCATCAACTCCCCCTCCGGCCCCAGCGCCGGCCCGGTAATGAGCGTAACCTCATGCCCCCGCCTGTGGAGCCCCTCACACGTAAACAACGTATTCTCCTGCGCCCCGCCCAGAATCATACGTGTGATTATGTGTACAATTTTCATGCGGATATTTTAACCACGGATTCCGCGGATTGCACGGATTAAAAATGACATTTCAATTACATACGGCTCTTTGTTATTCGTCAAACTCGAACCGATGCAGCAGTTCGGCGTTATCCACCCACAGGACAAAAAAGGGATATTCTGATTGGCGGTGTTTCATATACAACAGAAACGGGCCGTCAAAGACATAATGCATTCGTTTGCTTGCCGATACAACACATGACACACTTTCCAGGCCCGCTCCGGAGCGGTCCAGTTGAAACTGGATTTCCTGCCCGGCGTAAACGATAGGCCATTCTTCATACCCTTTATTTACCAGAGTCAGTCCTTCCAGTGCTTGAAAGCGATGGCTAATCTTCCAGAACATCTCCGGTACCAAAAGAATATCATGCATCTCAAATTGCGGACTTAAAAATTCTTTTTTGGTAAAATCAAATACCATGTTGTCACCTTGGGGTATTTCAATTGTAAAAATCTCATCGGAATCAGCTTCTTGGATTTTCTCCTGACAATAAAGATAGATTTGCTTTAGGCTCTCTTTCCAGGGTACCCTGGCCATCACAACTTGATACGGTATGGAAGTTCTACATAAATCAATAATATACTCTTGAGGGCCGTTAGCATAGGCTTCATAAGAGTCGATACCACTATACAGAATATGGATTTGCCTCCTTATCTTAAATTCAGAGCCATCATATTTACCAGATAGACCGAACGAACGAACCGGAATACTTAGACCCTGAGAATCTTCAAATTCCAGCGGCTTTTCATTATCAATAAAAGGTATTTTAAACTTAACCTGAGCGTTGATATAGGAATAGGCTGCGATGCCATCCGAAGGTGAATTCAAAAGTTCCTGAGGAAATTCCACGTTGACCCGAGGAAACTTTTCTCCTATCTCCTCTCGGATAGTATTTATAATATTGCTATCAATAGAACCGGCTCTGGCATAATAGGAGTCTGGTTGCAGGTCTTTTGCCGATACCTCTGCACGGTTAAGGCAGTCAACATCATCCGAAGCCTGGCGCACTTTAACTTGTTCTTTTAACACCTCATCCCCCAGCACGTTCCAGGCCAGTTGAAACGAAGCACACCATATCGCGTTTTTGCCTTCCGGAATCGGGCTTTCCAGCGAAGATACTACCACGGTCTGTTCCAGATCTGATGAATCCGCGATCAGATTCAAAGAAGGATCATAGCTGTGATATGTGGGGATAGGAAATGTCCACAAAATGATACCAATTAATCCAATAATTAATCCAATGAAAATTAGAAAAAGTACTTTTAATAGAACAATCAATACCCTTCGCTTTTTCATATAGTTACCTAATGTTACGTGAAGAAATCCAGGATTAATTATGTCTGGTTAAATGGCCAGACCTTTCTGTTTATTCCGCGGTCCATACTTCTGGTTTGTATGAGCCGGGTGACATTACCTCGATCTGATACGGGATTATTTCGATCACGCCGTAGTTGGGGTCGTCGGGGCCGGAGAAGAAAGGGGCGATCATGTCGGACCAGAAGTTGTGGCGTGTTTGTTGGGAGGTGTCCAGGCGGGCGCGGCCCTGGATTTGCAGGTAGGGGGCCATTTCCTGCGGGTCAGTCACGCCGCAGATCAGATGTACTTCGGGATTCTTCTGGATTTGGGTGACCTTGCGTGCCTGAGTAAAGGTGGCGATGCGGATTTTCAAAGTTTCGTCGGCCATAGCCATGACGTAGCGGACCCACGGTTTGCCGTCCTCGGTGATAGTGGCCAGACCGGCTAATTGGGGTGTCTGCAGTATTCCGTAAATCTGGTCTTTTAAATCGGACATGATTGCGCTCCTAATTAAGTTTTAATATCGTAATGATTATAAATGTCTTTCCCGCGAAGGGGGGAATCCAGGAATGCCTGTAACAGCATTTAATAGTTATCATTTCCGCGATGTTGACATTCAAGCCTATTCGATAATGTTATTGTGCCATAGACAGTGTATTGATTCAAGGATAATTTCGATGGGATTTCATGGGTATCTTTTAGGGTTGCGTGGGGGATATAAGAGATTACAATAGGCTGATAGAACATGATTTATAGGGGCTCTGTGAGTTTATATGTCACAACCGATACGAGTATTACATATTATCAGCAATCTCCGCGGCGGCGGGGCCCAGGTGTGTGTGAAGTATCTGGTGCAGGCCACGGCGGGCAAGGTTGAATCGGTGGTCTATCCGCTTCGGAGTCGGGGTATGGAGGTCGCGGCGGCCGGTGAGGTGGTTACTTTTCCGTATAAGAATTACGACACGCGCAAGTTTACGGCCATCGGCAGGCTGTGCCGTCAGCATCGTATCGATATTATCCACGCTCACCTGGAAAAGCCCATACTGGGGGCGTTACTGGCAAGTCTTAATAGTAATGTACCGGTGATTGTGCATGAGCATGGGCCGGTCATGCGGCAGGGGTTTTCGTATGCCATTTATCGATGTTTGTTCCGTATGCTGCACAGGCAGGCCGCCGGGTTCATCGCGATTTCCCCGGCGATTGCGCAGGAACTCCAGAGGCGAATCGGTATAGACGGGTCCCGGATTACCCTTATTCCCAATGCCGTGGATACCGATGTATTCACGCCGGATCGCTCACTCCGCGAGAAGTTCAGGCAGCAGTTTCAGGCACAGGAGGATGACTTAGTTATAGGATTTGTAGGCAGACTTAATTATGTTAAAGGCGCGGATATGGCGCTGGACGCCCTGCCGTTGCTTTTAGAACATTCAAAGAAATATCGATTGGTGATGGTCGGTGACGGCCCGGAACGCGGACGGCTGGAGGAGCGTGTCAGGGAACTTAAACTGTCGGGCCGGGTCCATTTTACCGGTTTCTGTGCTAATGTGGCCGAGGTGATGCAGGCCTTTGACGTGGGAGTCATGCCATCCCGTCAGGAGCCGTTTGGTATGGTGGCCCTGGAATTTATGAGTATGAAGATCCCCCTGGTCTGCTCCGGGGTGGAAGGCCTGGGCCAGCTGGTCACCCATCGGCAGCATGCGCTGGTGTTACAGGATAACACACCGGCCGGGATTTGTGACTGCATTCATCAGGTACTGACGGACAGACCGTTACGCGAACGGTTGATAAAGAACGCATCTGAGTTGTGCGCCGACTATAGCGTGGTGGAATATGGGAAGAAAGTTCTGACGTTATACGAGCAGGTATTATCTGACAAAGGCACGGCTCGTTGATACCTTAAATTACGTGTTTATATAATGTTGAAAAATAATATTAAATTATTGCTTATTCTGGTTCTGGCCTTATCACTGAGGATATTTTACTGCCTGGACCTGCCCCTGACCGGGGAGGAAGCGGGGGTGGCACTGTTGCAGGCCTGCGGCCGGGCCCACGATTTTCAGGATGAGTTGCCGGAGGCCATTGTGCCGGCCGGGAAACTAAAAGCGTTTACACGCATTTCAGCGGACCGTGGTGTGCAGGATGTAGTGGATTCCATGCGTTTTGCGGGTATGCATCCGCCGTTTTATTATCTGCTCCTGCATGCTATGCTTGAATGGGCTCCTTATAGCAGTACCCTGTTGCGTAGTGTATCGCTGGTGACGGCGTTGCTTTCGATAGTCTATCTTTATCTGCTGGGCCGGGCCTTATTTAACGATCAGGTGGGTTTATTGGCGGCCCTGGTGCTGGCGGTGTGTGGGTATGGACTCTGGATGGGGACCCTGGTCCGGCCGTATTCGCTGATCATGTTTTTATCATTATGTTCCACCTGGCAGGCCTGGCAGTTACAGGCTCTGGGCGCTATATCATTTCGCCGGGGGCGGTTCTATGGGTATCTTTTTACCTGCCTGTTGGGGCTTTATACTCTGTATCATTTTGTGTTTGTGTTCATGTTTCAGATGCTGTTTTTATTTGGGCATAATTGTCGTGATAAAAAAATTATTTTAACTCTTATAGCAGGGGGGGCACTGGTTATATTATGTTTTTTGCCCTGGGTACCGTCGCTGCGGGACCAGATGGATGTTATTTCCGGTGACCGTTTCTACTTTCATGAAACCCCGAGTATAGCCCGTTTTATCGGCGATTTTGCTTCCATTAATTCCGTGCGTTTCTTTCATCTGGAGTCCGGCCGGGTCAAGATGGCTGTTGCCCTGGCATTTATGGGTCTGTTTACGGCGGTGTCCGGGGTGGGCCTATATCACATGGTGAAGGATAAATCCAGACGGATTTTTCTGATAGTCTTTATAGCTCACCTGATAATCTGTCTGGGCCTGGAAAAGATTATGGGTATCAGTTCCCTGCATAAAATCAAGATGCTGTTTTTTATTTTCCCCATCCTGCTGATTTTCCTGGCGGCCGGTCTGGCCCGGCTGCCCCGGCGGTTTCATTTAAAGACTGCTGCTCTGATGATATTTTGTGTTATCCTGCTGGCCAATTCCCTGGCTGCCGGTCTGGTCAGACCTAGGTTGACCGGACCCTATCGCTATCTGGAAAACCTGCCCCCTGCCATCATGCAAAACCTGGCGCCGGATAAAAAAGGGCTTGTTATCATAAATACCACTGCCCCCAAACCTCTGTTTGCCTTTAGTAATACTCTGCCTGACGACATTGATATACTATTATTAATGCCTCCTTTCAGTTTAGAACGCCTTAATAATCTCAATAAGTACGACACTCTTTTTCTGACCAACTTCTATGTGCCCTGGCAGAACAATCTCATTACGGCCTCCGACCTAGAAACGTTTGAATCCCATTTAAGCAGATTTAACTTCTCATACGCCCGGACCAAAGATTCCGGCTATGAGCCGCTTCCCCGGACTTTGCGAATCTATGTGAAAAGTCGTTAGCAGGCGAAGTGTTATTCCGTTCATGAAGGCCTCGTAACGTTTTACTTCTGTGGTGGGCGTACGACGCGGCGGCGAAGGTTGAAGAATCTTACTAATTTGGAAATCGTGTGGCAGGCGCCGGCGGTCAGGGCGGGGAAGGTGGTCAGGAGTCGGATCATTGTTTTATAGGGGACAGAGAACAGGGGATCGAACTGGTCCAGCATGTTGCGGATGGGACCGGCCATTTGTTTATAGAACAGGTTGGCTCTGATAATTCTGCGCATATAAAAGGTGGCGCAGGGATGGAATTTGTCCTGGCGATTGAATTCCCGGGCCAGGGCCAGAGAGCGTTCGACCAGGTCGGAGATGACCATTAGTTTTTTTTCGGGGTGGGTGTCCACGGCAAGGCTCCCCGGGCGGTGGAGGTGATAGATGGAACCGGGCTGCGGGACATATCCGATGCGCGGGTGGCGCATGGCCAGTCGAAACCACATATCGATATCTTCGGCGAAGGGCATTCCCTCTCGAAACAGCCCCGCTTCTATCAGGGCAGTGCGCCGGATAATGACGGTGTTGGAGTTGCCGTGTGCTTCGGCGCGGAACGCATCGAAAAAGTCGTCGAAGGTGTCTTTCCCGCCCAGCAGTGATTGGGCTTTAGTGATTTTAAAATGGGGTGCGCGGCGTTCGGTGTCGCAGAGGCATCGGATATAATTGGAAGTGGACCAGGTCAAATCAGGATGGCGTTTTAACAGTTCGACCTGTAAACGCAGGTTATCCGGGAGCCATTCATCGTCACCATCGAGTAGTGCGATGCATTGACAGGTGGCGGCCTTGATGCCGGTGTTGCGGGCGGCGGCCAGGCCGGCATTTTCCTGAGGGGTGCAGCGTACCTTATCGCCATAGGTGGCAATTACCTCGGAGGTATTGTCCGTGGAGCCGTCGTCCACCACGATGATTTCGTCCGGCGGATGTGTTTGTGCCAGCACGCTGTCGATGGCCCGGGCAATATAGTCCTGTATGTTATAGGCAGGAATGACAACGCTAATTGTAAAATCTGAGTCAGTCATAATTTATCCATAAATTTTATCCGGTGGTTTGCGGATGATTCTTTGGCGCAGGTGCAGGGTTCTTACAATGCGGGAGATGGTATGGCAAACCAGGGCGGTGGCGCGCGGGCATATCAGCAGCAGACGGATAATCATTTTAAAAGGCGTAGTTAAAAGGGTATTGAATTCGTTCATCAGTTCACGGATATCATCCGGCCGGTTTTCAAAGAGCAGGGAGCGGATCCATCGGCTGACCATTTCGCCGGCCAGGGGTTCGAAGTCTTCCCTGCGGTTATGTTCGGCGGTCAGTGTCAGATGGCGCTTGATGAAGTCTGGATGGATTTCTGTCTGGCGCAGGCGGTGGGTAATGCTCTGGTTGACATTCATGTGGTAAACGGCCAGGGGTCGGCTGAGATAGCCGATGCGCGGGTAACGGCAGGCAATTCGAAACCACAGGTCGATGTCATCGCCCATGTGCTGGCCGGGGATAAACAGGCCGGCCTCTTCCAGGACGTCTTTCCTGATAAGCATCGTTCCGGTCCAGCCAAAAGTCCGGTGGATATAGGATTGAAAGAATTCATCTAAATAGTCCCGGCCCCGGAGTAGTTTATCCGCCCGAATCGGTTTGATGTTGGGGCCGCGCCGGTGTTCGTCGCAGAGGCATCGATAAAAATTCGACCAGGTCCAGACCAGTTCCGGGTTATGCCGGAGGTTCTGGACTTGTAGTTGGAGTTTATCCGGGAGCCATTCGTCGTCGCTATCGAGAAACGCGATCCAATCATTACCGGCAGCCTTGATTCCGGTATTGCGCGCGGCGCTGGAGCCCTGATTTTCCTGTCGAATACAGGTGATGGCCGTTGGGAATCCCTGGACTATTTCGGAGGTATTATCCGTGGAGCCATCGTCCACCACGATGATTTCATCCGGCGCGTGGGTCTGGTCCAGCACGCTCTGGATAGCGCGGGCGATATGAGAGCCGGCGTTATAAGCGGGTATAATGACACTGATCTGATATTGTTGCTGCCGGGTATCCATATTAATCGACTCTAATATATCAATAGTCCCTTCTAAATAAAAGAGTTACGCTCAAGAATTTTTTGGGATCGGTCAATTCTGTTAAAATTCTCCAGTCATTACACCGTTTTGCGCTATTTCAGGGGTTTTTGGGATCTCAAATGGGTGTTTCCGATTAAAATTCTCCAAGCGTTCCAGTGTTTGCCAAGGATTACACTTTAGGATTTCCAAGCATTACACCCTTAGGAGTTAAAATTCTTCAAGCGTTACATACATTACACTTTTTTTCACTTTTTTTGTTTTTCTTTTCCTTATGGTAAAATGGGTAAAAGAAGGCATCCCTCTTCGTCAGCGACTACGAAGGGACAGGTCCGGCTTCGTCTTGCCGTCCTCCGCAGTAGATGCTACGGAGGGGGACGACTACGCCGCGACAGGGGGGACGTATAGCTCGGGGGATACCCCCCCTGTGTTTTTGAAGGAACGAAGCCATTTTGTTTTGTTGTAAGTTCTTGTATTAGCGATGCTTATTGCCTTTTTTAAATTGGGTTCGTTTCAT
>JAFGHE010000309.1 GCA_016930295.1 Sedimentisphaerales bacterium | reverse complement strand
GTTGTTTGTGGCGAATCAGCGTCAGTGGCGGCATGCGCCGTTGGGGGAGGATGAGATTGAGGTTTTTCGCCGGGTGCGTGATGAGACGGGGATCAACCCGGTAGTGGCCCATAGCAGTTATTTAATCAATCTGGCGGCAGTGGACCGGGCGGTGGCTCGTAAAAGTCTCAGCGCGCTTGCGGAAGAGTATGGGCGGTGTCATCGCTTGGGGATAGATTACCTGGTGCTGCATCCCGGGGCTCATATGGGTGCGGGGGTGGATAAGGGTTTGCATAAGATAGGCGGTGCGCTCAACAGGATATTGGATCAATCGGGCGATTCGGACTGCCGTTTGCTCCTGGAAAACACGGCCGGGCAGGGCACCTGCGTGGGGCATACCTTTGAACAGTTGGCCGGGATTATCGATAAAATTGAGCAGAAAGATCGGGTGGGGGTGTGCCTGGATACCAGTCATATTTTTGCCGCAGGATATGATATCAGGACGCCGGCAACGTATAAGCAGACCATGAGGCGGCTTGAAAACACGATTGGCCTGAAAAAACTGGCGGTTATCCACATGAACGATTCGAAGACGGATTTAAACGGTCGAGTGGACCGGCATGAGCATATCGGCAAAGGCGCAATCGGCAGGCAGGGTTTCCATAATTTTCTGAAGGATAAACGTTTACGAAAGCTTGCCTTTATCATTGAAACCCCCAAAGGACTCTCACCCGGGGGACGGGATTTAGACAGCCTTAACCTTAACGCACTGCGGCGCTTGGCAAAAAAATAGGCGCGTCAGTGGAATAATTGGAATCATAACTATATAGTAATTATAGGATGAAACATGATAAGGCTGCTGTAGAAACCTTCTTTCAGGCCAAGTGCCGTGACCATGGACTCAAGATAACTCCTCAGCGTTTGGCCATATACCGAGAACTGGTCAAATCGAAAGAACACCCGTCTGCAGAGATACTCTATAAACGGGTCAAAAAAAAATTACCCAACATATCGTTCGATACTGTGTACCGTACCCTCCTGACGTTATCTCAGGTAGGGCTGACCAGAGTTGTGGAAGGGACGGGTGAGCCCAAACGGTTTGATCCGCACATGGATAAACATCATCACATGAAGTGTATTAAATGCAACGCCATTATTGACTTCCAGGAAGATTCCTACGAAAGGATAGAGATACCGTCACGTATCAGGAAGTGTTTCAATGTTTTAAACAAAATAGTTGTGTTGGAAGGACTATGTCAAAAATGTAATTGAGGAAAAATAAAAATATCTTTTTTTATAACCATGAATAAGATTGCAGTGTGATTTCCAGTAAATGAATCATTCGAATCAGGGAAATTTATAATTTATCGAACGGATGAAATGGGTGTTTATTATGTTTATAGGCCAGATAGTATAGTGCGGGAGTCCGCGGAAAGGAGTTTTTATATGAAACCGACGAAATTAAAATGTCTGGTATGCAGCGGTGTTTTATTGTTGGTTATGGTTGTGTGGACGGGAATGGTTTTTGGGCAGGCAATGGGAGACAGAGGTGCTACCAGTTATTCGCCAGTAGCCATTAAGGAGGATTTTGCCACGACCATGGCACGGATGAAGAAAGAGATGCCGAAAATCATGGAACGGCAGATGGAACTTCTGAAGGAACGGTATGATTTAAGTAATCGGCCGGCTCCGGGTGTTACGATGTCAAGGGGCAAGCCAGTCCAGCAGGGAGCACGAGCTAAACTGCCCAAAGGGATGACCTGGGAGAAACTCGGTAACATGAGTCCGAATATGATTCGGGAGAAAGATGTGTTTCCTCTGGGGTACCTGCCCCTGCCGCATCCCAATCATGGAGAGGGCGGCATGGTTTTCCCCCAGTTTGTTATTGACGAAATAAACAGGCAGGAGTCACGGGATCTGACCCGTTTTGATCTGGACTTTGATTTGCCGGACCATTTTCTGCCGGAGTTTCCGGCTGCTATTTATCTGACAACCCGGCCGGATTTGGGTGATGTGTCCCAGGGTAAGGTGGTAACGATTGATAACTATTATGAGTTGTTCAATGGAATATTAAATCCGAAACAGTTGGAAGGGCTGCGTCTGTTGGTGACGCCCTTTCCGCAACAGCAGTTCAACCAGACAGAAGACCGGCGTTCGGCCAGGCCCAGTCGGGGGGTTGTGTGTTTTGATTGTCATTCGAACGGCCATACCGATGCCGCGACCCATTTAGTGGGTGATATTCGCCCCCAGCAATTTCGTCATCGGCTTGACACGCCTTCTTTGCGTGGTGTGAATATTCAGCGGTTGTTTGGTTCTCAACGGGCTTTGAAGAGCGTTGAAGATTTTACGGAATTCGAACAGCGTGCGGCGTATTTTGATGGTGATCCGGTGATCGCGACCAAAAAAGGCGTGAATGTTCTGGAACGGGCCAGTCAGGTACACTTTATGGCGGAGTTCCAGGCCTTGCTGGACTTCCCGCCGGCGCCCAAGTTGAATGTTTTTGGTAAACTGGATCCGGCCAGAGCGACCGAGTCGGAACTGAGGGGACAGGAAGTCTTTTTCAACAAGGGAACCTGTGGCGTATGCCATCCGGCGCCTTATTATACTGACAACCTGATGCATAATCTCAAGACAGAACGGTTTTACAAACCACGCATGATCAACGGACGTATGGCCAGTGCGGATGGTCCGATTAAGACCTTTACGTGTCGAGGTATCAAGGATTCTCCACCCTATTTACATGATGGGCGTCTTCTGACGCTGGAAGATACGGTGGAATTTTTCAATCTGGTTCTGGAATTGAAACTGACCGAACAGGAAAAGAAGGATCTGGTCGCATTTATGCTGGCGTTATAGCGGAAGAGGGTCCGAACGAGATTCCGGCGGCCGGTCTTTTAATGATGTGCGCGATAGGTATTGTATAAGATAAGATTGGAGTAAAGGATATTGTTTGCGAATAAATCAATAATAATTACTACTTAGTTTTTATTCCTGATAAATGACCAATGGATTGAATAAACCCAGTGTATGGTCAGGAATGAAATTGCCGGGATTTAAGAACACAGGTTAAATAAATTTTCCACACGAGATTTTATTCAGAAAGGAGAAAACACGAATGGCAACCAGTCAAAACTTACAGGATGCATTTGCCGGTGAAAGTCAGGCCAACCGCAAGTATCTGGCCTTTGCGAAGAAGGCTGAGCAGGATGGTTTTCCTCAGGTTGCCCGGCTCTTCCGGGCCGCGGCAGAGGCGGAAACGGTTCATGCCCATGCTCATCTGCGCGTGATGGGCGGTATCAAAGGCACTACTGACAATTTGCAGGCTGCAATTGACGGCGAGGGACACGAATTCAAGGAAATGTATCCTGAGTTTCTATCTGAGGCCGAGAAAGAAGGGAATAAGCCGGCAATATCTTCCTTTAAGAACGCTCTGGCAGTAGAGGAAATCCATCACGGCCTTTATACCCAGGCTCTCAAGGCCGTTAAATCAGGTTCTGATCTGCCGGCTAAAAAGATATACGTATGTCCCGTGTGCGGCAATACGGTCATGGACTCTGTCCCTGACAAATGCCCGATTTGTGCCGCTGCCGGCAGTACCTTTATTGAAATTGATTAGCGCATGCGAATATCAAGGTAACATCCATAACGGACGGGAACAGATGGCACGGATAAAGTTACTTTTATCCGTGCCACTGCTCAGTCTGGTTAGAGCAGGGATTTGAGTTATGTCGGAATCGGCGAACAAAAAATGGCGTTGTACCGTGTGCGGATATATCCACGAGGGCCCGTTTCCACCGGATGTCTGTCCCAGGTGTGGCGCGCTTGATACTCAGTTTGAACCCTGCCAGGAGGCCCCGCCGCCGGAATCGGATGATTTCACCTGTTAAGAAATAATGGTGATATTTGATTGAAGAAGTACGGGGTCTGACAGAGAGGTCATTTTTGACTGCGAATTTACGCAAATGCCGGCGAATTCAGGTTAATAGCTTTTTTTATCCGCAAACGTATTCTGATCGGGATTTATTTTACGCCGTGCGGGGGATTAATTACCATTTGTCAATCGGCAGGGGCAGTGTGTTACGAATCTCCGTAAAAGTTATTCATTGAGATCAAATAATTCTTGACAAACCAGGCGTAAAGGCAGATAATTCAAGTTGTATACTATTTTCTATCACTGCCGCTTCCTGTTGATAAAAATTTATTATTATGTAATAAAACGCTCGGTTCCGCTACCGGGCGTTTAACATGAGAAAGGACATATGAAGCATGAAGAAATTTATAATTGTTATAATGCTGATGATCACGTGCCCGTTGAGTGGTACACTCCGGGCGGAAGTTGAAGAGATATCAGAACAGGCCGGTTTCGGACCTGCTATTGAAGTGCCTGAAACTGATATATATCTGGAGACTCTCGCCCAGGATGGGCTGGAAGTAACAGGGGAGATCTTTTTCGTCAATACGGGAGATCAGCCTTTACAGATTAAAAATGTAAGCTGTCCCTGTGCGTGTTTTGCCGGATATTTCGGCGACCAGCTGGTGCTGCCGGGAGAGTCCGGTGTGCTCGAAGTCAGGCTTACCCGAAGCAAAATTCCTTCCGGTGACGCTACGAGGATTGTGATTATTGAGAGCAATGATCCGATTAATGACCGGGTTCAGGTGGATTTTCATTTCACGATTGAACGCAGCCCGATTGAAGAGGAGCTTTATAAGGTTAACCAGGAGGTTACGATTTTACGAAATGAACTTCAGGTCGTTCATCGTGATTTGGAGAAGGCGCTTCAAGCGCTGGAGGGAAATATCAGACCGCCGCAGCCGCCCCGGCCAGAGCCCGATTTGACGGTTTACGATATACCCATTGGTTCATCACCCGTGCTGGGTCCGGAGGATGCACCGGTTACTATTGTGGAATTTGTCGATTTGGAGTGTCCTTTCTGCTCACGGGAATATCCCAAGATAAAACATATTATGGGGCTGTATGAAGACAGGATCAAACTGGTATTCAAACATTTTCCGCTGGAGTTTCACCAAAAGGCCGGACCCGCTCATGCAGCGGTACAACTGGCCTTGGATCAGCGCGGGCAGGAGGCGTTCTGGCAGATGCATGACATGATTATGGCACAACCGACAAAGCTTGACATTCAGGATCTGCGCGGATATGCGAGTGATCTGGATTTGATTCTGGGTGTCTTTGATGAGGTCATGGCGGATGAGGGCAAGATGAATGAGTTACTCAATGCGGACAAGGCCGAAGCCGCCCGATGCAAAGTGAACGGCACCCCGACCGTGCTGATTAACGGCCTGAAGCTGCAGTCGCGCGGAGTCAGTGACTACCAAAAGCGCATTGATGAAATACTGGCCCAGGCCGATGCCCTGGCGGCCGATTCGCATAATCACTGATTGACATGGGGATGGTGAAATTACGAACAGGCGGGCTGTGAGCATCAGGTTTGCAGCCCGTTTATCTGTGTTTTTTAATGAATGAGCAGGAGAATACTATGAAGGACAGGTCATGGTCTGGAGCTAAAGATATTAAAAACGCTTTTCTTGGGGTGACACTCAGTTTAATCGGTCTGAGTGTATTGGTATTTACGGGGTGTATGTCTGCGGCGCAAAGTGAGGGGAGTTCATATTTAGTCCGGGCGCGAGAGCTTTACGACGATTATGATTTCATGGAGGCCTATACCCTTTTAGAAGAGGGCCTGGAGAAGTATCCAGACGATGAGGACCTGAATTACTGGTTAATCAGAACCGTCAACGCTTCGTATTGGCTGAAATCCACTCATCCGGAAAAGAGTGACCTTTTTCCGGCGGCCGATGGCGCAGCAGAATGGTTTCATGACGGTCCTAATGTTAAAATAGTAACGGAGATCGGTCGTTTCCATTGGCTTAAAAACAATCGTGAAAAGGCACGGGACTGTTTTGAACGAGCCATAGAAATCAATCCGGAGTATTATCCGGCGTATAATTATCTGGGCAATTATTATTATATACTGAATAGGGTCAGGAGCAGGAAGTACTATGAAAAATTATTTGCATTGAAGCCTGCGGTATTGGATTTTCTGGGGATTGCTGTCCATGATGAATATCTGGTCGGACAGATATTAGAATGTAACAACCTGAAAGAATTATATTTAGCAGGGGCAAGCCCTGATCTGCTGGAAGGTATCGGGGCCCTGACAGACCTGGAGATTTTGTATTTAACCGGGCAAAACCTCACCAGTAACGAGTTGCACACTATTAATAGCCTGAAAAATCTGAAGGTTCTGTCTCTCCATGCCAATAAACTTACCAAAATAGCGGGCCTGGAGAATCTGGCGGACCTGAGAATATTGCATCTGAATGATAACCGGATACGCAGAATTGAAAACCTGGACCGTTTGAAGCATCTGCGGGTGCTGGACCTCCGAAGTAATCGCATTGACAAGCTGGAGAACCTGGAGGCGCTGACCGACCTGCGGCATCTCTATCTGGATCATAATCGGATCAGTAAAATAGAAAACCTGGATACCCTGACCCGGCTTACTGTCCTTGAGGTGTATGATAATCAGATACAAAAGCTGGAGAATCTCTCCGGGTGTACTCAACTCAGGGTGCTGAATTTTTATTTTAACCAAATCAGCTCCCTGGAGAACCTGGATACGTTAACCCAACTGCAAAGACTATATTTAAGAGGGAATCAGATAAGCAGACTGGAAAACCTCGACAGTCAGGTCAACCTGGAAATCCTCGATCTCTATGATAATCAGGTGAAAAAGCTGGAGAACCTCTCCGGATTGAACCACCTGAGGGAGTTGATTTTATGCAATAATCAAATTATCAGGCTGGAAGGTCTGGATACGCTGACGCGACTTCAGATACTGGATCTGAGAAAGAATCGCATCAGGAAAATCGAAAACCTTGACAGACTGACGAATCTGCAGACGCTGATGCTCAGTTTTAATGGGATAAAGCGATTAGAGAATCTTGATGGTCTGAGAAATCTGAAGGATCTCTATGTAAGTTATAATCAAATCAGCCGTATCGAGAACCTTGATTCATTAATCAGCCTGCGTAACCTCTATCTGGGCGGCGGGATCATCCCTGCCATCGAGAATCTTGACGGATTGACCCGTCTTGAAGTTCTTTATCTGGCAGATAATAAGATCAGTAAAATGGAGAATCTTGCGCACCTGACGAATCTGCAGACCCTGTTTCTGGGCAGCAATAAGATCGGCCGGATAGAAAACCCGGACCCACCCCCACACCTGGAGACCCTGGATCTTCTTGGCAATGAAATCAGTGAAGTGAAGACCATTTCGAATCTGGGGAATGTGCGCCATCTCTATCTGGCGCGCAATCAGATAGGCATGGTGGGTGAAACGACACTGGAAATTCCCTCATCATTTAGTCAATTAAAAAGCCTGATCATCGGCGGGCCGGATTATATGCGCCCGGGCAACATAAAATATATCAAGGGTATCCAATACCTCAAACATATCGAGGAACTGGAGATATCATACCAGAACATACTCGAACTTCCGGACCTGTCCTTTATGGATCAATTAAAGAAATTACACCTGGAAAAATGTGTTAATCTGGAAACGATTGATTATCAAAAAATACCGGCCGGTGTCAAATCATTAACGTTATGGAATGTGAATTTGAAGGATCTCAAGGGGATCGAACGGCTGGCCGGGCTGGAAGTATTATGGATCGGCGATAATCCCGGCTTGACGAGCGTATCCCATCTTCATGAGATCGACACCTTAAACGAATTGAATGTTGGATTATGTGCGCATCTGCCCGCCGAAGAAATATTAAAACTGGATAATCTCAAAACAGTGATTGTGGGCATAGAACAATATCCTCCTCCGGTCATAGAATCATTGCAGAAAAAAGGGATAAAAGTCCAGTCCATGTAAAAACAATCTACGGGTCAGGTATTAGGGGGCCGGCTGCTCTTTGACGTTAAATAACTTATTTGGGCGGTACTGCAGGACGGGAAAGAGTTTGCCCACCCGGGCCAGGACGCTGCGCTTATTCATAATGGTCGCATACTCCACATAAGCCGGGTCCTGAGAGAGATGCCTTTCTTCCGTGCGGGCCCGGAGAAAATAGATAATATTAACACCCAGCAGCAGCAGGCTCAGTCGTATCGCCTCCCCGCCTCCCCGGCTGCACATAAAGGGGATGGATATCATCCACCAGGATAAGTTTTTGGCAAAATAGGCCGGATGTTTGCAGAATCGATACGCGCCATTGGTGAGAATGCCCCGGTTGGTCAGATTGGAAAAACGAATTCCAAAAGGCACACTGGCATACACATATACGAAAATCAGGAAGAGAATGACGATACCCCAGAGCATATAGAGGGTAGGATGCCCGGCAAGCCATTGTTCCCAGTTTATTTCGTGAAAATAGTTAAAATAGCGGGCGCTGGAAAACATCCAGAACGGCTCATAACATTCCAGTGCGACAAACCACCCTAAAAAAGTGGGTTCCGCAGTTCTGATATGCGAGTCCAGGAGCCGTATGGTCAGAAGATACCCGCAGGTAACAAACAGCACGTCAACAACGAAAAAGAAATTATACAAAAAATGGTGGAACCTGCCATAACTGTCAAAAATGGTGGAATATTCGTAATTTCTGACAAAAATGGCGTTCTCCACCGTCGCGGTGAACATAAGCGGCAGATAAAAGATTTTAACCAGCCAGCCGAGAAGATGCTGTGATAGCTTACGCCGATTGATTTTGCCCCACTGACCAAAAACCAACAGGCCCATCTGCCAATAGCCATCCTCGGGCTTTACCATATAATGATCTATAACGATAAAATATGGAATCGCCGCGCAGGCCAGCCACCCCAGCAGCATTTTAACAAAGGCGAAGTAAGCGCCGTAGTAATTTCGGTGATACTCGGGAAAAATCCAGTAGAGCAGGGCCGCCAAGGCGAGCGTGGCATAAAATCCGGTCAGTTTGACCAGAATCCGAAAGATGTTCCAATGATGCCTGGCTGAAAAATCCAGACCCGTGGAGGGGTTTTTATAGGTACGTAAAAAAATCATCTCCAGGATGATGATTGGAAGTGCCATAGACACAAGGAAAATGATCCCCACCTCCAGGTGTATAAGGTTTTTCCCGTATCGCAGGACACAGACAAGGCAGACAATCCATACCGACACTCCGGCCAGATTGATGGGCATGGATGTTGGTGATTTCGGCAGAGGCGGTTTGGATTTTTTTTTGTTTATTCCGGACATTGATAACACCTGTACCTGCAATGACCCTTTGTTGCGATTTGTCTTATTACACTATTCGAATTCATCGTGTTTACAATTATGT
The DNA here is from genome assembly GCA_016930295.1 of Sedimentisphaerales bacterium. Classification (GTDB taxonomy): domain Bacteria; phylum Planctomycetota; class Phycisphaerae; order Sedimentisphaerales; family SM23-30; genus JAFGHE01. Next base: position 2,372 of record JAFGHE010000309.1, on the reverse strand, counting down.
CTGAACAGGATAAAAAGCTGCCGCCAGGAGAAACATTTTTAGTATGTTATAAGACAGCAGCCCGGCCACTACCGGGCTGCTGCAAGAAGCTGTTTGTATAAGGACATTCCTTCTTAGATAGCAGGTACATTACTCCAGAAACGTACATCATCACTCAGGTGGCTGCCAATATTGTTATTGGTCCAGTCATTGACAGCTTTGAAGTTCTGGATATCCGTGGTATTCGGATTAGTGGCTCCGGACGCGCCATTACGATGAACGGCCCAGTACAGACTTCCCCAGTAGCTTCGGACGCGGTTCCATTCATTGACATCCGTGCTTCGGCTGCCGTTTACAGCGCTGCACCAACTGCTGACACTGCCATAGCTTGAGCCCGCAGTTCGAGCGGCATACCAGTTCATCTTGGTGACGCCGCAGCAGCAGGAATCGCCGCTTTTACCATCACAGTAAGAATAATTGGTGTTCATCTGCTCGGTTTCCATCATGGCCGAAGCCACCATATACTGGCTGCCGCCGGCATTACGCAGGGCCTGCTTGTTGCTGCCGAGTCCGGAGACCGTATAACAGCCGCAACTGGCGCTGGTCGGGCAACTGACGGAACTGGGGCAGGACCCGCCGCTGCTGCTGCTGCTACTGCTACTGCTGCTGGGGCAAATACTTGCAGAAATACAGCTCTGGCTGTTTTCCCAGCCCCATCCGCCAACATCCGTACAACACATAGGATAAGTTGTTCCATACCAGTCGCAGGTGCCGCAACCACTACTGCTGCTGCTGCTACTACTGCTGGAACTGGAACTACTGACTACACAACTGGCGTTGTTTTCCCATCCCCAGCCGTCGCCATCGGGATCGGAACTTGCATCACAGCAGATGCAGTATCCATTGTCAGCCGTGCCGCACGAGCAACCACTGGAACTGCTGCTGCTGCTACTGCTACTGCTACTGCTACTGGAACTGGAACTACTGACTACACAACTGGCGTTGTTTTCCCATCCCCAGCCGTCGCCATCGGGATCTGAACTTGCATCACAACAGATGCAGTATCCATTATCGGCCGTTCCGCACGAGCAGCCACTGCTACTAGAAGTACTACAGTTCGAGCAGGTCTGACCGGCATTGGTACATTCTGTAGCGCCGATACAACTTTGATTGTCTTCCCAGCCCCAGCCGGTGGTCTGGTTACAACAGACCGGGAAGTTTGTGCCGTACCAGTTGCAGGTACCGCAGGCAGCGAATGTACATACAGTCCAAACAAGGGTCAGGAGCATCGCTGCAACAAAAAATCTACTTTTAATAAAATTCATGATAAATCCTTTCTTTTTGTTCTGATTTTTTCAAAGTATTCTCTATCACTCAATCATTATCCACAACTCCACTGTTAAAACTCATCAGAGATTAACATGTATAGGAATTGTACGTCACAGGGCTTAGGTCATAAGTTCCTCCTTTCCGGTCGCAGCAGATATAAGCCTGAATCAATACAATCTGCTCGTTCCCCTAATGGAAATTACACCAACATCATGAAAACCGGGTGAGTTTAAAAAATTCCTCAACCTTACGAAATATATAAAGGAAAACATTACGAAAACACAGCCGTATGGTTTGGAATTATGATAATGTGTGTCTGCTAAAATCTCAGCAGAGCCCTTATGGCTGTCAATGGCAGCCTGGAAAGAAGACAGGGCCCTGGAGATGCCGGCACGCCAATTCATCAAAACCCGGCAGTTGGTCCTGATGAAACAAATATCATCTACGGCCATATTCGCGTAATCCTGTAACTCCTCGTCCGTAAAACGGCCTCAAGAAAAATCGAAGAAAAAAACGTCGCAGAAAAAAGACCTCATGGAAACAGGTCTATAGTATTTAGAATACCTGTATCCTGTATGTCATGTCAAGAAATATCCAGATAAATATTTTAAAAATAAGAAAAAAAATAAAATAAATAACAGGGGACATTCAAAGCGCTGTTATAAATTAACGTTAATAAGGCATAATTAACTTTAAATAATGTGATTAACGTTAATAAATCAGGGGACAGTTAAAAGGTTTTCGCAAGTTTACGTCAGGCAGGATATCAGTTATGGGCAATTTGCACATTTTGAGCAATTAGTCATGCGCCAACAGATGATTAACCAGAAATGTTCCGGGGAAGTCGCCCGATCCAATTTATCTGCAATTAATTATCAATCAATCACAAGACGGGCCGCAAAAATATTACCAATTAACGCAAAATAACCGTAAACCGCCCGTGGTTAACCTTAACAAAACATTAATTAATCCAAAGGAAATATAACAGGTAACAGGGTGAAGATAAAGACGGAGAATACTATGGATTATTGAAAATGCAGTTCAATGACGTCCTTGTCCTGGAG
>JAFGHE010000308.1 GCA_016930295.1 Sedimentisphaerales bacterium | reverse complement strand
GGTGGCCACAACAGCCCGGCATCATAAACTCTTTCTCATCCAGCTGACCGTTACAAAAGGCTGCAAGTACCTCTTCAACCGGTCCACAGATATTGCTGATAACCTGTATTCCGGCGGACCGCAGCGCTGTTTCTAAGGGCCATGACACTGCGCCACAGATCAATACATCCGCTCCCATCTGCCGTATGGCCTGGGCCCGGGCCCAGGGATCCGTTGGGACCAGGGTGTCCTGCTGACGCTGCAACTCCCGATGATCTTCAATGTATACGAGCAATACATTGCTCGCCACATCGAGCACCGGTGAGATCCGGCCTTGCCACTGGGGGACTGCAATCTTCATAAAACAATAAATTGCAAGAGACATGCCAAAAATGTTTAAATATGAATTAAAATATAATTATCTATATTACAGATAGTTAAGACAATAATAAATAATTTTACCTTAGAACAGTATTGCACAATGCAATTTTTAACATATAATGTATTTCTATTATGCACGATTAAGAATAATATGCGATTGCGTCGAAAAGGTACAAAATCTTATGAGCGACTATAACCGCGTTATGTTAGATTCGATTAACGAGGGTGTCTTCACCGTAGATCAGGACTGGCGCATCACCAGCTTCAATCGTGCCGCTGAAAAGATCACGGGAATCGCCCGACAAGAAGCGTTGGGCAAGCTATGTTCGGAAGTCTTTCGGGCGAATATCTGTGAGAAAACTTGCGTCTTGAAACGTACTATGTCCAGCGGCCGACCGATCATCAATGCCACCGCTTACATTATCAACCATGACGGCCATCGGGTTCCTATCCGTATCTCGACAGCTTTGCTTAAGGATGATGATGGCCGGGTTATTGGGGGCGTGGAAACCTTCCAGGACCTCAGCCAGATCGAACAGCTCCAGAAAGAACTGCAGGCAAGATATACATTCGAGGATATTGTGGGTCGCAGCTCGGCTATGAGGCAACTATTCGACTTGCTGCCCCAGATCGCCGAAAGCGCCAGTACCGTATTGATCGAAGGAGCCAGCGGAACCGGCAAGGAGCTCTTCGCTCGGGCCATTCATAATCTATCCTCTCGGCGGGGCAAACGTTTCGTAGCGGTCAATTGCGCTGCTTTGCCGGATACCTTGCTGGAAAGCGAGCTGTTCGGCCATAAAGCCGGTGCTTTCACCGACGCCCGCCGGGACAAACCCGGCCGCTTTGTTCTGGCAGACAAAGGCACGATATTTCTGGATGAGATTGGAGATATTTCGCCGGCCATGCAAATCCGTCTTTTGCGGGTTCTGCAGGAGCGTGTGGTGGAACCGCTGGGTTCGGTGGATCCTATCAAAGTGGATGTACGCATACTGGCGGCTACCCATCAGGATCTGGGCCGACTAGTACGCGAAGGGAAATTCAGGGAGGATCTGTATTACCGTATTTGCGTGATACGGTTGCAATTGCCGACCTTGCGCCAACGCCGGGAAGACATTCCCTTACTGGTGGATCATCTGGTAGCGAAATTCAATCACCTTCAAGGCAAAGATATCGCTGGGGTAGCGGATGAGGTGATGGCCCGTCTGATGAATTATGAATACCCCGGCAATATTCGTGAATTGGAAAATATCATTGAACAGGCCTTTGTGCTTTGCCGGGGTGGTTTGATTGAACTGCACCATCTGCCGCCGGAAATTAGCCAGTTGGGTGAAAAATTACCGACCGCCTCCCATCCCATGTCGCTGCAGAGCATGGAAAAACATCTTATTGCCGAAGCCTTACTTCGCCATAAGGGTAATCGCAAGAAGGCGGCACGGGATTTGAATATTGATCCCAGCACTCTCTATCGCAAGATCAAGGCTTTGCAAATAGAGACTCCCAATTCGGATGGTCGCTCATGTAAACCGTAATAATGCATTTTGCAAGATTATCTCCCGCCAATGCGTAGTCGGTATTTCGGCTGATATTATATTCTTAAAACTTGTAATATTCTATATGATAATCGATTACGAACTATATGACTTTGGATATGTTGACCGATCTGAGAAGGAACGTCGAGTCCTGAACGAAATATGAATATTTATGGATAATTATGTATTTCTTTGTGGAATACTTTCACCAAACTGCCTATTCTATTCATATTACCGTGACAAATTCGTTGAACTATTACAGATGATGACATGAGAACTCGAGTTTGGACGATGCTGCTGATGATGCAGGCAGGATGGCTAAAATCGACATCAGCAGGATGTGATCGAGTAGATTGCAATATGAAGAGGTATTTTTATAAATATAGTTTAAATTACAAATGGAAAATTTTAGATGAAACTAATTCTCAACATATTTCTTCTTCTACTTTGCTCTGTAGTATATGGGCAGTACAAAACAGAAATCCATGTGGCGACGGACGGTACGGGTGACTTTACCACCATTCAAGACGCGATTGATGGTACGAAATCCTTTCCTGATGAGCGGATTACCATCTATATCAAGAAGGGGGTGTATGAAGAGAAAATAAAAGTTCACAATTGGAACAGTCGGTTGACGTTGAAAGGTGAGATTGCCGGTGGAGTTGTTATCTGCTGGGACGATTATTTCGACAAAATGAAACGTGGGCCCAACAGCACCTTCCACACCGCAACCCTGCTGGTGCAAGGCGATGATTTTCGGGCAGAAAATCTGATTATCGAAAACAAGGCAGGTAATGTTGGGCAGGCCGTGGCCCTGGCCGTGGAGGCCGATCGGTGCGTGATTGAAAACTGCCGGATACTGGGCAATCAGGATACGCTGTATGCCGATGGAGCTAATACCCGACAGCATTATCAAAACTGCTATATAGAGGGAACAACGGATTTCATTTTTGGCGGAGCAACGACGCTTTTCGAAAATTGCACGATTCACAGCAAATCCAATTCATACATTACGGCGGCGAGCACGCCGGAGGGTCGGTTGTATGGTTTTGTTTTTCTCAAATGCAAACTGACGGCCGCCGATGGTTTAAAGGCGGTCTATCTCGGCCGGCCGTGGCGCAGCTACGCCAAGACTGTTTTTGTCAAGTGTGACATGGGAAGTCATATCCGTCCTGAGGGGTGGCATAACTGGAATTCGACGGAAAAAGAACGCACGGTTTTTTATGCCGAAGGTGGAAACACAGGCCCCGGTGCGGACACCACAAATCGCGTTTCATGGGCCAAAATCCTACCGGATAACATAGTGAATAAGTATTGCGCAGAAGAGGTATTAAAACCGTTTTTGTTGCCGGAAATGATGACTCCAATTACTGCAAACAGCCCGTCATCAGTGATGCCCCAGGAACGCAAAACTATCATAACTCAAATTGGTGCGATGGGTGATGGTAAGGCGCTGAACACGAAAGCCATTCAATCAGCCATTGGTCAGCTTGCGGCCGATGGCGGCGGAACCTTTGTGGTACCGGAAGGCGTGTTTATAAGCGGCTCGCTCTTTTTGAAGCACAGAGTGAATCTGCATGAAAGGCACGAAAGGCCAATTCGGTTGCAGTGATTGCGACCATATCGATTGAGCTTGTGCCTTTGGCATACAGTTCCGTTGCCTATTTCGTTGAGTGAGGCGTCGGAAATGTCGTATCATTATCCGGTAGAATGCCGGTACCGACCAGTACTATATCCGGCCGTGGCGGTGCGCTCATCCCTTTACCAATATAGAAGCCGGGATGGGGTGGCTGATTGTAGCCTACATTCTGCCATGCAATTGCTAAACGATACTGTGGATCATGCATAAGAGTGTAGAAGCGATAATCAGTGGGAGTTATGGTAGTAAATACCATAATTTTTGTATTGTCCTGATGTCTAAAGATTACTTCCTCTCTCCAGTCACCTAGAATGTCGGCACTCAAACATGGAGTGGATTTACTGCCATTGATTTTTTGGGCATTGTAATTTTTGAGATTTATCAGTCTGTATATCCGCCCGTTTACCCAATCCCACTTGTACACCGTTTCTCTATCCAGCAATTCACGCTGCAAATCGCCGTCCCACCAAATGGCAAAATTATAAGGCAATCGTTGATTCGCTGAAATTTGCGTATTGGTTTTGTCATACACGCCGGTCTTACTTGAGGACCAGAATTGATATCCCCTGTATCGGGGATCGATATGAGCAGCCAAACCTCTGCCGGTATCACCGGAGGATGACCATCCCCAAATCAATTCCCCCGTCCTGGCATCACGAAATTCTCCGGCTCCGGCGCCGGATGCCGTTTCATGGACGTCCCATACTTCCAGCCCCGGTCGGTCGGGATCCATATCGGATAAGTGCATAACATCGCCGTGGCCAAGACCGGTGGTGTATAAACCTGTGCCATCATTGTCAACTGCTATTGCCCCATAGATGATTTCATCGGCGCCGTCCCCATCAACATCACCGATGCTGAGGTTATGGTTGCCCTGGCCTGCATATCTGGAATAACCCTTATCAGTATCAAAAACCCATAGGTTTGAGAGTCGTCCCTTTCGCCAGTTCCACGCTGCCAGCACCGTTCGGGTATAGTAGCCGCGACACATGACAATACTGGGTTGCTGTCCATCCAGATATGCTACACAGGCCAGGAAGCGATCAACCCTGTTGCCATAAGAATCGCCCCAGTCGCTGACGTTATCGCGGGGAGGAATATAATTGGCAGTGGAGAGGGCCTTGCCGGTCTGGCCGTCGAATATTGTGAAATACTCAGGGCCATCCAGAATATAGCCGCTGCTGTTGCGATAATCGGCATCCGGATTGTCTCCCGGCAGGATTACATCCTTCCTTAAACCATCCACTGTTCCTGGGGCCGTTTTGCAGGCGATCTCGGCTTTGCCATCGCTATCTAAATCATATACCATAAACTGAGTGTAATGCGCGCCGGCACGGATATTGATTCCCAAATCAATCCGCCACAGAAAAGTACCATCCATTTTATAGGCATCCAGCAAAACGTTGCCTGTGTAGCCGGAGTGGGAATTGTCCTTGGAATTAGAAGGATCCCATTTGAGGATAATTTCATATTGGCCGTCGCCGTCAACATCGCCGACGCTGCAGTCATTGGGTCTGTAGGTAAAGGATACGTTGTCGGGAGTTGTACTGTCGGGTGGCGCCTGTAGAGGTATGACGTGGACGAAACTACTCCAAGGTGAAACCGCCTGAGATGGTGTCTGTTCGACATTGCCAATAACAGGTCTAACACTGTATGTGCTGCTTAAGCTGCCATTGTTGTCCGTATAATTAGTGGAACCAGTAATAGGATCAGTGTTTATCTTTGTTGAACCACGATAAACATTAAATGCAATGGTCTCCGGATCAATGCCGAACATACGCCAGCCGATATATACCTGATTGTCGCCCAGATAAACAGCTACAATTCCCCGATCCAGATTCTCCATGTGTCGGGATGCCTGAGCGATACCCGTTAAAAAGAATCCTGAAACACCCAGCCCCATTATCACGATAGATATGATAATCTGTTTCATAAATTTCCTCGGCTTAATTAAAATTGAAATAATTTAAGTGCTTATTGTGCATTTCTGCGGATAATGGCCTCACCCTCCTCGACCTCAATATTCAGGCCGGAGAGGTCCAGGCCTTTTACGTTTTTCAGGATCAGGCCGCGTTTGGCCTTAATCTTACATCTTTCGAAGCTCACGTTTTGGATAGGGCTATCTGGCAGACCCTGTATATCACCAGCAGATCCAACGGTGCCCGAAACGTTGATGATTTTGACATTGCGTACTACCGGTAGAGGATCCGAAGGCGGTTTTATAGGAGGTCTCATGCGCCAGGCCATGTTGAATTCGAACGCCTTACGCGTATTGTTCAGGACAATGTCTCGGTAGGTAATATCCTCTACCACGCCGCCACGGCTCGGCTGTGACTTAAAGCGGACCGGGGCCCAGTTATCCGCTTCCATAATACAATCGCGAATCTCCACATTGCGTATACCGCCGGACATCTCACTACCCATCGACACACCGCCATGACCATACCTGAAGTGACATTTTTCCACCAGTACATCCTCAGCCGGACGATTGACACGGCGACCGTCTTCATCCTTCCCGGATTTGATCGCGATACAATCGTCGTTTACGTCGATATCACAACCTGTGATGTGTACATTGCGACTCGAATCCACGTCGATACCATCGGAGCTGATGATATTGTGGGCTGCACGGATAGTCAGATTTTCTACCAGCACATTCTCCGAGTAGAGAATAAACAATCCCCAGCATGCCTGATTCTTAAATGAGAACCCGCTAACCGTCACATTTTTGCAGTTCTGGATAGCAATCAGGCGCGGCCGTCCGATCTTCAGTTCAGTACTATCCCTGGGGAAACGCTCCATCCAATGATCTCCCGACCCGTCAATCAGGCCTCCGCCAGTCAAGTCCACGTCGTTCATGTCAAAGAAGTTCAGCAGGGCTGCAGTCCAGACCATGTCCTCACCTTCCCAACGCGTATCGACTTGCGGATAGTCCTCCGGATTAACCGTGCCTTTGAGTACACCGTCTTTTGCCAGGTGCAGGTCTACACCCTGCTTGAAAAAGACCGGGCCTGTCAGAAACGTCCCTTTAGGGATGACCAACACACCACCGCCTCCGTCTGATTCACACTTGTCAATGGCCGACTGGATAGCCTCAGTGTTCAATGTTTTACTGTCTCCGACAGCTCCATAATCGGTAATCACATATTGTTTCGTCGGCTTTGACCGGCCATCAGCAGGGGAGTTCGGGGCCGCCTCACATCCGGATTGTCGGGTGGACTGAGGTTGCGCACATCCCACAAAAGTAACAACGAGAAATAGCCGGGCCATTAGAAAAAGCTTTCTTTTATTCATTATCATGCTCCTCTTACAGATCACCTGTTTCATTTATCGGTTCGAGCGCCTACAGGTTTATCACTCGCGATGAAATTTCTCCAGGTTCGGCAGTAGACATGCGTTTTGCCATACTATCTGCTCCTTCCTTTTCCAAGAGGTAAAGTTAAACATAAGACATAATGAAAACAATAATCTTTTTCTTTTCAATATCTTCAATCTTATACTCTGCAGAGTTAATTATACTTCAATAATCTGTCGTTCAAATATGAACTCTGTTTGTGATACATACGATATCAGTTTTCGTATTGAAATACAACTGTGATTTTATCAAATTATAGTTTCGGCGGCTCTTAATGATTACTAGAGGCATTACCAATAATTGTTTTATCAAATACTGCACTGGGATCAAGCATCTGTGGTGTCTGGTCATCAAATGCCACCGCATAACTTAGCCCATTTTCAGACGTTATCGTATGCGTGGGAAGGTAACGCACTGACACATTTTTCTGTCCAACATCCCACAAACAGATCTGATAGAGGATGTGTTATGGCATTGGCAATCTCAAAGGGTTTACGGAAAAGCGCTAATCTCCCGCAAAGCAGTGATTAAACCAACAGTCACATGACCTGCAAACAGACTTATTATAAAATCATTGGAATGTTTGATTACAGAGCTTTTGTTTTAGTCTAAAGAACAACTGCAGGAGTAATCCTGTTATTAGAATAGTCAAAGTTCCGAAAACAGGAATCAAAAATGCGTGGAAATGACTTTGCAGAGAATCCGGCCATGATTTTATTCTCGGAGACATCGTCATCCAGGCGATGACCAGCAGGCCTAATATCACCGCCGTCGCTGCAATTGGGTTGTTGGCTCTTCGGCTGATAATTCCCAGTAAAAACAGCCCCAACATTCCGCCGCCCAATATTCCTGATAAAATCCACCATGCATCCAATGCACTGGTCACATTGATCAGCAACAGGGAAAGCCCGGTCCCTAAAAGTCCCCAGAGTAGTGTAGAAATGTACAATGCCAGCATAAATTTTTTCTCGCAATCATCGGGGTTCATATATCGCTGATACCAGTCCGTTGCCAGTAATGTCGCCGAAGAGTTCAAACTGGTTGAAATCGTACTCATCGCCGCCGCAAAAATCGCTGCGACTAAAAGACCCTTGACTCCGGGCGGAAGCATTCGGCCGATAAAATAAGGAAATACTTTGTCGCCGATGTCCTCATTAGTCAGCAAAGACGTTTGTTCAAGAACTTTGGAACCGTATTCCTCGTGGTCGTTGTCGAGCCCTCGTTGAAGCAGTTGTTGTTCGGCAACCTGGTGACGAATGTTAGATAAATCCTCCGGATGAACATTATAAAAAGTAAACAATCCTGTACCGATGAAAAAAAAGACAGCAGACACCGGCAGATAAAGAAGACCTCCCAGCCAGATACTTTTGCGTGCCTCGGCATCATTTTTCGAGGCGATGTATCGCTGGATATAACTTTGATCAATCCCGAAATTTTGAAGGTTGATAATAATTCCGTAAATGAACACGACCCAAAAAGTTGGTTTCGCTAAAGAACTTCCAAAGCTTCCCAGGCTGAATTTTTGATGCTCAGTTGCAATTTGAAGGACTTGTTCCGGTCCTTGCGGCATATTGAAAAGTATGAGCAATGAACAGAGTATCGCTCCGGCGATTAGTATGAGAGCCTGCAAAGCATCGGTCCATATCACAGCGATGATTCCCCCGACAAATGAATAGACCGTCACCGAGATTCCGGTTATCACAATAATCATCCGAATATCACAGCCCAGAAGAATGCTCAGCGGTAATGCCATCAGGTACATGACAACACCGATACGGGCTAATTGAGTCAGGATATAAAAAAAGCTGGCATACATCCTTGCCCAGGAGCCAAACCGATGTTCCAGATGTGCATAAGCAGAAATCTCACCTGTTTTTCGATAATACGGCAGGAAAAACCGAACCGCAATCCATGTCGCCACGGGCAACGAAAGGCTGAAAACAAAGGGATTCCAGTTATGGGCGTATGACTTTCCAGGTAGCGCCAGAAAGCTGATACTGCTAAGATAGGTTGCAAAAATAGATAAACCGCACGCCCAGCCGGGGAGTGCTCGTCCGGCAGCAATGAAACCTTCTCGTGATCGACTTCTGCGATAGAAGTAAAAGCCTATACTCATGGTCCCCACGAAGTAAACAGTTAAAACAAGCCAGTCGATTTCGGTAAAATTTTTCTGCACGAATATT
>JAFGHE010000307.1 GCA_016930295.1 Sedimentisphaerales bacterium | reverse complement strand
GAATCCAATATTGACAAATAGATAAATTTGATTGCTCTAATATTTAATCCTTTATTTATCACAATATTATAACCAGAAGCATGAATACTATAATTGAGCCCATTAAAAAGAAGCTGGCCGAAAAAAGGCGTTTGGACTTTCAGGAGGCATTATTTTTATACGAATCGGTTGATTTGCTGCAATTAGGAAAACTGGCCGAAGAGGTCACTCTGGAAAATCATGGATTAAATGTATATTACAGTATAAATCAGCATATAAATTATACCAATATATGCCGGATCCACTGTGATTTTTGCGGTTTTTCCCGCCAGCCGGGGCAGGAGGGTGGATATGTATTGACGGCAGAAGAGATTATAGACCATGTCAGCAGTGTGAATAAGCAAGGCATTGATGAGATCCATCTGGTCGGAGGTATTCATCCTGATCTGCCCTTTGAGTATTATATTAATCTTATAGAAGGCATCCATAAGGTATGCCCAGATGTATATATTAAGGCATTTACCGCAGTAGAAATAATTGATTTGGCTCAAAAGAGCGGTAAATCTATAGAGACAACACTAAATTCACTCAGGAATGTAGGGCTCTCGGCTCTACCCGGCGGAGGGGCGGAGATACTGGATGATGCTTATTTCACTCGATATTGCAGAGGAAAATCCATGCCGGATGAATGGCTGGATGTCCATGCCCGGGCTCATCATATCGGTTTGATGTCAAATGCTACCATGCTCTACGGGTATAAAGAAACTCCGGCTGATCGCATTCGCCATATGTTAAAATTACGAACTCTGCAGGATGAATCCCTCAAAAACAGGCAGGGAAGTTTTCTCTGTTTTATCCCCCTGCCATATATAAATCCCGATAGAGCAGGGACAGGACAGGCTAAATTCGATATTATATCTGACCTGAAAACAATATCCTTGTCTCGATTGATTTTGGATAATTTTCCTAATATCAAGGCGTTCTGGCCGATGCTGGGACTAAAGACAGCACAGGTAGCTCTTTGTTTCGGGGCCAACGACCTTGACGGCACAGTCGGTCGTTATCAGATAGTTGAAGATCTACAACATGGGGCCGGAAGGAAGCAGATAAAGGGCGTATCAGAAAAACAACTGTGCACATTGATAAAACAAGCTCAACGGATACCGGCTCGGAGGAAAGGACTTACTTATCGATAAAAAAACCGCCTCTTCTCCGGAAGAAGCGGTTTTTTTTATTCTAAGAGGAAAATGGATTATTATTTGTTGTCGGTATCTTCCAGCATTTTGCGCAGATAGGAGTTTTCTCTGCGTGTCGCTTCCAGATCAAACAGCAAATATTTAATGCTCAATCTGAGATAATCAAGGGAATCCTGCAGAGAGGATACACTTTTCTTGAGTTCCATGTGGCGTTGCTTGGTCTGCTCAGCCAGCAGTTCCAGGCGTTTTCTCTGCGAAGCAGGCAGGGTGCCGATTTCTTTGACCAGTTCACTCAGTTTCTTTTGGAATGTTGCTTCATCCATCTGTTTGCTCCCAGGCATTTGATTTAAATGTAGTGCTTTCCAGAAAACCTTTATATAGGGTTTTCAACTATTGCAGTAAGTAAATGCAAATGTAGTGCCACGTTCCGGTTTCTTATAATTACATTCATAACCATATGCCAATGAGCAAGTTATAAAAAGTTCTCTAATTCGTCACCTTCATTTTACAAGTCGGTTTGTATCGATTGTTTCGCGAAATAGACAAAGGTATCAGCATCGCTTCATCAGAGGGACTATAATTTCTTTAACAGCGGTCTGTTACAAAATCGATAAATAAACAACACCGGTCCAGGTTTTGTCAACGATCCCTATTGTCAACACTCATGTTAGTACTGATAACCTTATAATTATCAGAACGTCCGCATAAACCGATACAGGGAATCTCGCTCAAATTTTGTTCGGGTCATTCGGTTTCTACCATCTATATTAATTATAATATATATTTTGCCTGATGACGGGCGAAAATGATTTTTTCAGATAATATTTTTGTTTTGTTGACAAGTAGGGTCCGGATATTATATATTATCGGTCATGGAAAATGTGTTAGGCAGGATCATTGCCGTCAAAAACAAGGAAGTGGCAGCGGCAAAGGAGAGAGCCCCTCTCGAGGAATTACAAGCCAAAGTCAAAGATCTCCCCAAATGCCGTAATTTTTATCGGGCCATTGCCAAGGGGCACCGTGAGGGAGGAATCCATGTAATAGCTGAAATCAAACGTGCATCGCCGTCGGCGGGCCTTATCCGTAAAGACTTTGACCCGATAAAACTGGGCATGATTTATCAGGAATGCGGGGCGGATGCTATCAGTGTTCTGACGGATGAGTCGTTTTTCCAGGGTAAGCTGGACTATATTGCCCGGGTGAAAGAGGTGGTGGATGTGCCGATCCTGCGCAAGGATTTCATTATTGATCCTTACCAGATTTATGAGGCACGGGTGGCCGGGGCCGATGCAATTTTACTCATAGCCGAAGCCGTACCCGCGGGGGAATTGATGGACATGATGATATTGGCTAATTCGCTGCACCTGACTGTCTTGCTGGAGGTCCATGGGCTGGATTCTTTATTGCAGGTGCGCAGCATGATCGGATTTCCCCAGGAGCATTACAGCCTGTTGGGGATTAACAATCGTAACCTTAAAACGATGGAAGTTGATCTTTCAAATTCTTTACGGATGAAGGAGTTTTTGGAAGATGACCAGCCTATAATAAGTGAGAGCGGCATAAAAACCCGCAGTCATGTGGAACAGTTAATTCAGGCCGGGTTTCGCGGCGTTCTTATCGGCGAAACGCTGATGCGAAGCGATAATATTGCTGAGCGATACCGTGAACTTTTTAATCCATGGAAGGAGTGATAACGATGGAAAATGTAGTCTCAGTAGATATATTTCAGTGTTATCATTGTCATCGAGACCTCAGTTGGGTACCCCAACATGCTGGTATGCTGGTAATATGTCCTTATTGTCATAATATGTTTGCCATGCCGGGTGCTTTCTTTACTCCGGCCGGGCAACCAGGTATAAAGCTGCCAAAATTCATCAGTGATACAGGTATTATGGTTTCATCTGATTCCGGAAGTCTCCATAGTGGGGACTTTTCTTTTATCGTGCCCCCCCTGGACCGCCCAATAATGCTTACCATAATCTCAGTGCTGGGTATAATATTTTGCTCTCTGGCGACTATCCTGGCTATCTGGGGTGGTGCCCAAGCGGTATCCGACATTACGAAAGGAAGCCAACTGGCTAATACCGGGTATATTTTAAATTTGTGCTATTTTGCGGTTATGTTCCTTTTTATGGTGAGTTTTCTGCAGATAACCGTTGGAATGTTGAAAAGAGATAAAAAAGCGAGGAAATCATTTTTGATTCTGGCAACACTTATTATGTTGTTAGAGTTTGTCAAGATTGCGAGCCTGATATACATCGAGAAATTTTCTCTTAATTATCAGCAGGATTTTTTTAAGGCTGTGATTTTGATTTATTTGATCGTTGGCGCTATTTACCTTCGGAGTAAATCAGCCAAGACATGGTTTGAGTAATGTAGATACGATGACTGTCTTTGTATAGCTTACTGCCCCTATCCTCTGCTCTTTAGATTAGTCATAATGACGCCAGCGTTAAAAGTATTGCGAACGTTTTTTTCTGGATTAAAAACAACGGATTTAATTGCCAATATCCACTTTTGACGGTGGCATCTATACTATTTCTAAAAAGGCCAGTCCGTGGGACAGTCGGTCAGCCAGTAGCCGGCCAGGACATTAAAATCCAGTAGATTCACGGTTTCATCCCCGGCCAGGTTGGCTCCGGTTGACAGCCAGGACGAGGCCAGGGCTATTAAATCTTCCATGTCCACGATACAGGAGGAGGTAACCTTAACCGCGATATCCTTACTGAAATCCGGCAGGATATAGGTCAATTCGCCGGAG
>JAFGHE010000306.1 GCA_016930295.1 Sedimentisphaerales bacterium | reverse complement strand
TTCTTGGCTGTATTTGACCGTATGTAGAGAGCATGGCATATACAAGAAGAATAATGGTTAGGACTCTTTTGAACATAGGACCTCCGGCTGTTTTTTTCATTTTCGAATTATGCCGCCTTATACCATACAGAAGATGATCAAGGCGACATATGTATCCATCTATGGCGGTATTACTACAGTCCTTGAAGTACGAAAACCATTACTGTTATCCATATAATAGGGATATATTTCTCCAACTTTGCCAACCTGAAGTTCCGTCGCCGTACCTGGCCACCCACCACCACGAAGAACCCATCTAGTGCCCCAATAAGCGGAATCCGTATTAAAACACATTTCCCAGACATTGCCGCTCATATCGTATAAGCGTAAAGCGTTTGAATTTTTACCGGCTACCGGATGGGTGCTGGAATTGCTATTGCTTTTATACCAGGCTACATAGCCTGTTTCGATACTATTATTATAATCTGATGCTGCCCCGCTGGCGTAGTTTCCAGGATAATATTCTCCATCATCCATTATATCCCCGTCTTCATTAAGGTCTTCAATATATCGGGCAGCCGATTCCCATTCCAGGCCGGTCGGCAGCCGGAATCCGTCCCCTTCCGGATCGATATAGGGTGCATCCTGACTGCCGTCGACGTTTATTGTCATAGTCGTCGAATCAGTTGATGTGCGGAGCGGGTTTATAAAAGCTGCATCCGTGAAATACACGCATCCCAAATCGCTTTCGAACCCATTATTGGCGTTGTACCACTCAGTAAGAGCGTTGCACCAGACAATGGCATCACGGCAGGATATACTGGTAACCGGATGGAGTTCAGAATCTGCGTTACCGTCCCCCATTACACCCGAATGGCTAAATGCATAACCATTAATACTGGCCCAGGAACAGACAACGTTCCATAGTTGATAGGTAACTTCAGTCGCTGAAATCAAGTAATCAATCGCCACTTCCCCACTGCCGCTGTCATTCGTTCCGGTAAAAAATGATTTCGCTTCAACATAATGCATATCAAATGACAGGTTTTCGGCAAAATAGGAATACATATTTCCAGTGACAGGCATATCCAGTAAAAAAGTACTGACACCGCTCCATCCGGTTGGAATACCTTGAGAATATGATGCCCGTACTCGCCAATACCGTGTGGTTTTTTCATTCACAATCTCATTCACCTGATATTCATTATCAGGGCAGCTAATAATAACGGCAGAGGAAACGGATTCAAAACTGGCTGCAATTTGCAGATCATATGACAAGCCAGATGACCACGTTGTATACAGGTCGGACCATTGTAAAAGTAAAGCACCGTACCAATTTCTCGATATAAAACCGCAGTCCCTCATACTAAAAGACGAGGCCAGCCAACCGCTTTTTCCCCGGGGCGTTTCAAGCCGTGCCCTCCAAGAATAATCGCCTATCAAAAGAACGGCAGCAGAAAGGTCACATTTATTACTTGAGTGGTTCACTTTTGAAAATATCGGAGAAGAAAAATCACTATTATCATCAATTTCAAAATCATAACCAGTAGCGCCGATTATTTGAGAACAGATCAAGAATTGAGGTGTCCACATACCTCCTGAAACATCAACCAGCTCAAACAAATCCACATCAGAAAAAACGGGATACCCCTGATAATTATTACCGCTCCAGTCAACGGGATTATCCGGTTCATGGCAGCCGCTAAAAATGAAAATGACTAAAAAAAACTTGATGTAATTCCCCTTCTTCATACGCCAATCCTTATTTGGAAACTTCATCTAACTCGACCTGCAATCTATCGATATCGGCGGAAAGATTCTCCATTTTTTCCTCAATACTGTTAACTTTATCTTTTTTGTAGATGCCTCTAAATAAACTATCCAATCCGCCCACAAGCCCAACAATGACGAATAATTCACTCCCAACGCTGACAGCAATCAGCAAGTTTTGCAGGAATTCATAATTATGCAATACTTGTGTATCCACCGCCGTATCGATTTTTTCCTGAATTACCGGTTCTTGCCAGACCGCTAAACCAATTCCCAGTGCTCCTGCACCGAAAATGCCGAAATAAACCCCTGGTAACCATCTCCGCCGCTGTTCCTTCACAAGATCTTCCTGCCAATATCCATAGGCCGTTTTAAGATTAATTATATCCTGTTCAATGTTAACCTGCTTTTGTAGCCGATTAAATTCAATCCTGGCATTCTCCCATTGCTGCTTCCAGTCAAAAAAACGTTTCTCCAGTTCAGGAAAGACACATTCCTGATTCCTGGTATCCAGAAACAACTGGTCCAATGCCTGTACACTCTCCTCAAGCTCATTGGGATTTTCGGAAACGGAACTCTCCAATTCCAGTAACAGGTCCGTTATTTCTATTTCCTTGTTCAATCGGGACCTGGTCAGGTATGCATCTGAATATTGCATCTGCGGAAAAAACTGATAGTTTTTACCTTTTTCCATCCTAATCACCTCCCGGATGGTTTCATAATCATCACCCTCGGCGCTGACCGTATATCTCCCTTCAGGAACATCCTTCAGTTCGCCGATATTACCGGAACAAATCCAATCAAAACCGTCACCCGACAGACTCACTACCACTCCGTCGGGCACAGAGTATGTAAAACGTCCGGAGTCTGCCGAATTTACTTCGACCTTGGTACTTTGACCTTCACTTATCGTTATTTCATTCCTCTGATAACCTTCTTTGCCCCTCAATTCAAGAATATGCGTACCCGTATTGATATTCTCAAAAAACCCGTCCCCGACGTCGCCAAGACTGCTGCCGTCCAGGATAACCTCAATACCGGTCTCCGATGTTTTTATGAATAGATTCCCCAGGGATTCTTTCAGTACCAGGTTGACTTTCAGAACGTCCTTCCCGACAGTTTGGACGGTCTTGCCATAAAGAGCGTCTTTTCGCGCTTCTATGACAACGATACCGGCCGGAATATCGGAAATCAGTTCGGGACTTGTGCCTTTTTCGATACCGTTTATAAATAGGGCGGCTCCGGACGGTTCGGTTGT
>JAFGHE010000305.1 GCA_016930295.1 Sedimentisphaerales bacterium | reverse complement strand
GGAAACGGTGACCTATGACACTTGCCGGCGAGTTAGGATTAAAACAGCCCCTGATACCACAGGCCCGAGAGAGTATTCTGAATATTTATCATACCGCTACGGCTATTAAAAAGAAAGCGGATGAACTATTCCGTCATTTCGGGCTCAGTGATGTGCAATTTAATGTGTTGATGCTGTTAGCCCACGAAAGCGGACCCAAAGGGGGACTGAGCCAGTCACAGGTGAGTGATATGATGCTGGTAAACCGGGCCAATATTACGACATTAATAGATCGGATGGAAAAAAGCGGTTTGGTGGTACGTACGGCAGCACAGGGCGACAGGCGGTCAAATATAATAAAATTGACCCCGTATGGTCGGCAACTGTTAAGTGAGGTAGAGCCGATTTACATCGATCAGATCAAAAAAGCCACGGTCCTGGCGGCCCAAGAGCAAAAAATGCTGATCGACATGCTGGAAAAAATCCGCGGTAAAGTAAACGCGATGTCATTTGAAAAGTTATAAATTCGGATAAATAAAAATACAAACCGATATGGATTTATCAGGAATGTTATGGAGTGTAACATATTTATTGACAGAGCCTTACGGCTTATTACCTGTTCGCGTCCAGACTGTAATATCGAATTTCAGGCCGGATCGTTGCAAAAAAGATCATTTTGGGTAGAATGTTCTGGCCCGCTTAACAGCGGGGTTTTGCTATAATGTTTTGTCAATAAGGATATTTGACGAGGCTTTGGCCAAAATATTTTAGCGCTGCGAAAGAGGAAAAACCTATGACTAAACTCAACGGGAAGAAAATCACTCCGACCCATAGGCCGGAAATTGTTCAACTCGATTTGTCGGGCAGCAGCCCTCTTCATCTGGGAATCGACATCGGTTCCATAAGCTGCAAATTGGCGGTTCTCGACGATGACAGGCATATACGTTATCTGCGTTATCAACGTACCCACGGACGGTCGATGCCAACGGCCCTGACTCTGCTTTCAGAATTATTTGAGCAGATTCCGCCGGACAGAATCGCCACCATGGCCGGTACCGGCAGTGCCGGCCGGGCCCTGTGCAACCTCTTGGACATCGATTTTATCAATGAACTGATCTGTCAATCCGCCGCCATCCGTCATCTGTACCCCCAGGTACACACCTTAATCGAGATGGGCGGCCAGGACAGCAAAATCATTTTCCTGGCAGATCCGCTTGATAAACAGAAACTCGCTTCCGGGGACGATATGGTTGATTTTACCATGAACACCAACTGTGCCGCCGGAACGGGCAGTTTCCTGGATCAACAGGCGTCACGCCTGGGTGTGGATATTGAAAATGAGTTTGGCAAACTGGCACTGCAATCGGAAACACCTCCACGTGTGGCAGGCCGATGCAGTGTGTTCGCCAAAAGTGATATGATCCATCTGCAGCAGCAGGCCACACCCGTGCATGATATTGTCGCAGGACTTTGCCTGGGGCTGGCCCGAAATTTGAAAAGCAGCTTGTGTCAGGGCAAAGAGGTGAAAGCGCCCGTGGCGTTCTGCGGCGGAGTGGCCAGTAACGCCGGGGTGGTAAAAGCCCTGGAGACCGTATTTGAACTGGGTGAAGGAAAACTCATCGTACCTGACGAACACGCCCTAACCGGTGCCATTGGTGCGGTTCTGGTACAACAGCGCCAGGGAGCCGGCAGCGGCAGCATACAGGAGCCGCGTGTGATCCTGGCCCGTTTGAATAACTATATCAAACAGAATCGCACGGTGGGCCATCGTTTAAATCCTTTGGCTCAGCCCGCTAATCCTACCCCGGCCAGTAAAGTCCACCAGGAGATTCTGGTACAGGCACGCACGAATGGTGCAACAATACCGGCTTACCTGGGTATCGATGTCGGCTCGATCAGCACTAACGTGGTCGTAATGGACGAGGAAAAAAGGGTTCTGAGTAAGGCATATCTGATGACCGCCTCCCGGCCGCTGGAAGCAGTACGTCAGGGTTTATCCATAGTAAGTAAAGATGTTCTGGGACTGGTAGAAATTCGCGGGGTGGCCACGACGGGGTCGGGACGATATTTAACCGGCGATTTCGTGGGCGCTGATCTGGTAATCAACGAAATTACCGCGCAGGCGACCGGGGCGGCGATTGTCGACCCGACCGTGGACACCATCTTTGAAATCGGCGGCCAGGACAGCAAATATATCTCTCTGGAAGACGGGGTGGTTGTTGACTTTGAAATGAACCACGCCTGCGCCGCGGGAACAGGCAGTTTCCTGGAAGAACAGGCAGAACGGCTGGGGATGAGTATCAAGGGTGAATTTGCGGATGAAGCGTTTGCCAGTTCCGCTCCCATACGCCTGGGCGAACGCTGTACCGTGTTTATGGAATCGGACCTGCTCAGCTACCAGCAGCAGGGCGCGAAACGATGCGACCTGGTGGCAGGTCTGTCCTATTCCATTGTGACCAATTATCTCAACCGGGTGGTAAGCCATCGTAAAGTGGGCCGGCGCGTATTTTTCCAGGGAGGTACGGCCTTTAATCGTGCAGTCGTATCAGCGTTTGAAGCAGTCACCGGAAAGAGTATCATCGTACCCGACCATCACGAAGTGACCGGCGCCCTGGGGGCCGCGGAACTGGCACGGCGTCACATGGCTCAAAAACAAATTGAAGCCTCGCAGGATACCATCCCGGCCAGCACGTTCCGCGGATTTGATTTATCCAGACTGGAGTATAATATTCGAACTTTTGAATGCACGCACTGCCCCAACAATTGTGAGATTAAGGAAGTGACCCTGCCCGGCAGCGATCCGCTTTATTACGGCTCGCGCTGTGACCGGTATAATCTCAGGAAAGACCAGGATAAAAACGATATCCCCGACCTTTTCCGCTGGCGCCAGCAGATGCTGGAAAAATACGCACGCCTGGATAAAGAAAGCCGCTCTCAAAAAACTGAGCCTAAACCGCTCGGCACCATCGGCATACCCATGTGCCTGAGTAATTACCAGTTTTTACCTCTGTGGGGCGCCTTCCTGGATGAACTGGGCTTTGAGGTCATCCTCTCCGGGCGCAGTACCAAGGCGGTGATCCAGAGCGGAGTGGAAGCCGTGCTGTCGGAAACGTGTTTTCCGGTCAAGGTTGCCCACGGACATGTCATGGAGCTAATCCAGAAGGAACCGGATTATATCTGGTTGCCGAGTATTGTGTCCATGCCGGATGATTATCCCGAGAACAAACATAACCAGCTATGTCCGTATGTACAGACGATTCCCTATCAGGTCCGGGTAGCTATGGAGGCCAGGGGTATCGACCTGACCGGCCCCAAAAACCATCTGATTGATTTGCATATTCGGTTCCAGGAAGGGCTCGATAGGCTGCGCCGCAACCTGGCGCCGCTGGCGCAAACGTGGAACATATCCAAAACTCAAATTAACCGCGCCCTGGATATCGCGCTGGAGGTCCAGAAGACATTCGACCAGGCCTGCCGGGACCGGGGCAAAGAAATTTTAGATAACTTAACACCCGAACAACAGGCCTGCGTGATTGTCTCGCGACCGTATAACGGATGTGACCCGGGAGTGAGCCTGGATCTGCCGCGTAAACTGCGCAAAATGAATATCCTGCCTGTCCCCATGGATTTTCTGGCCCTGGACAATGCGCCCGTCAGCGAGCCGGAACTTCAGGAGGAGATGTACTGGAAGTACGGCCAGCGTATCTTCCGGGCAGCGCATATTATCCGGGAAGACTCCCGTTTGAATGCCATTTATATGAGCAACTTCAGCTGCGGGCCGGACAGTTTTGTTATCTCGTTATTTAAGGAGTTAATGGTCAAAGTGGACGCCGAGGGCCAGGAATACCGCAAGCCGGCCCTGGTGCTGGAGATCGATGAACACAGCGCCGACGCCGGAGTTATCACCCGGCTGGAAGCATTCCACGAAAGCCTGAAGGCCGTGCAGCATAAACAAAAAGCAGCCACTGACAAGAAACCCCTGAGCCCCTGGCAGAAACAGTGGGGCGATTGTTCCGGACGCATCCTTTACATCCCCTGGATGGGAGACCATGCCCATGCCCTGGCCGCGGCGTTCCGCCATTGCGGACAGCCTACGGAAGTATTGCCCATGGGCGACGAAGAGACCATGCGCTGGGGACGGCAGTTCACCTCCGGCAAGGAGTGCCTGCCCTGTACCATTACCACCGGCGATATGCTCAAAAAGATCAACCAGCCGGGCTTTGATCCGGATAAGACAGCATTCTTTATGCCCGCCAGCAGCGGGCCGTGCCGGTTTGGTCAGTATAACTGCCTGCAACGCCTGGTTCTCAAACAGGCCGGGTGCGCCGATAAAGTGCCGATAGTCGCACCGAATCAGGACAGCAGCTTTTATGACTCGTTTAAACGTTTCAAAAAAGACCCGACCCGGATGGCCTTCAACGGTATCGCTGCCGTTGATCTGCTTTTCAAGGTTCTGCTCAAATTAAGACCCTATGAAACCCGGCCCGGCACAGCCGATGCCGCTTATGAAACATGCGTTAAGCATATCGTGACCGCGATTGAATCCGGTGTGAACGAAAAGGAACTGGCCCGGGAAATGGCCGTCTGTGCGGAAGAGTTTAAAAAGGTTGCCGTGGACCGTTCGCAGAAACGACCGCTGGTCAGTATGGTCGGTGAAATTTATGTGCGCAGTCATACATTCGCCAACGATAATGTCGTGCGCCAACTGGAAGCACTGGGCGCCGAAGTGGACCTGGCCGGGTTTGACGAATGGTTATATTATACCAATCTCACCCGTAAACTCATGGCCCGGCGCTGGGGTAATACCAAGCTTTACGTGCAAAACCTTCTGAAAGACCAAATCCAGCATAAAATTGAAAACCGCCTGGCTCGGCCGCTGGAAAAATATTTCGGCCCGCTTGCCGAAGGTAAAGTGGAAGAGACTATAAAAATGGCCGAAACCTATGTACACCAGTCATTCGAGGGTGAAACCATCCTGAGTATCGGTAAAATGCTGGAAATGTATCATCATGGCGCGGCCGGAGCCGTAAGCGTGGGACCGTTTACCTGCATGCCTTCTACTATTGTCAGTGCCATTAGCCGGCAGATGAGCCGGGATTGTCACGGCATGCCCATCATTAACATCAGTTACGACGGCCAGCAGGACCCGACGCTGCAGACCCGTCTGGAAGCGTTTATGCATCAGGTGCGAAACTTCGACCAACAGCACAAACGCATGCCGGCGGCAGTACATTAGAATACCAATCAAAAATCTTAATGAATAAAATAATAACGTATGAAAATAAAATAATAACTTCAACCGGTGGCCGCCTCAATCCGACATAGGCGGATTGGGGATGGGTTAACTCCCCGTGTTGTTTTAATCCACTTTTAAAATGTGCTATGGCGTTTTGATTTTTCGCTTTAATATTTAATACAGAATGTGACTTCCAGATGACAACAACTTCGGTTAATGACACTTCGTTGCGTTCCGCCCCGATTGAATCGTTACGTCCTGCAGGGATAGATGCCTTACAACAGTATCAACAATCCCTGATACGTTACCAGAATCTCAATAACCAACTGCCATATCGAATGCCGGCCACCTGTCCTCAGTGCGGCAGGCAGGTCAATGCCGAGTTTGACTGGGCGGATAACACGCATGAAAATGTCGTTCTGAACTATCGCTGCCAGTCCTGCCGGCCGGAAAAGCAGCTACATCACGACACCCTATGGACCACGACGGCCCCGGACCGGGCCGGCTCGGTAAAAACCACATATTCGGATAAACCCATAAAACCAAATGCCCGTAAACTGCCCAGAACCGTGCAAACACTCTGCCCGGAATGTTCGGCTATCATTGTCGGGCGTTATTTTGTCCGGGACGGCGCTGTGTTGATTGAAAAAACCTGTCCCGAACACGGCTATTTCCAGGACATTATAAACCGTGATGTACGACTTTTCCTGAAGTCCGCTTACTGGAGTTTTGAAGAGCTGCCCGGCGTCATGAATCCCCGGAACCTCGCAGATAACGGCTGCCCGGCTGATTGCGGCTTTTGCGGCCAGCATCAATCCTGCGGGTGCCTGGCGAATATTGACCTGACCAACCGATGTAATATGAACTGCCCATTTTGCTTTGCCAACGCCAACGCGGCCGGATATGTGTATGAACCCGACTTTGAACAGGTGGTCGGGATGCTGCAGATGCTCCGTGATATCCGACCCACCCCCGTCACCGCCGTACAATTCAGCGGCGGCGAACCCACCCTGCATCCCCGGTTTCTGGATATCATCTCTCGTGCCGGTCAAATGGGCTTTTCCAATATTCAGATCGCTACTAACGGACTCAAAATGGCAGATTTCGATTTTGCCCAACGCGCCCGCGAGGCCGGCCTGCATACCCTGTATCTACAATTCGACGGCATAGGACCGGACATCTATCAAACCACGCGCCATCGCAACGTCTGGGACCACAAGCTCAATACCATTGAAAACTGCCGCCGCCTGGATATAAAAATCTGCCTGGTACCCACCATCATCAAGACCGTTAATGACGACCAGGTGGGACCCATTTTTAACTTTGCCGTGGATAACATCGATGTCATCAGCGCGATCAGTTACCAGCCGGTCTGCTTTACCGGACGTATTGATACCCGAGAACGATTACAAAAACGTTATACACTGGGTGACCTGGCCCATGACCTGGCCCGGGCCGGCGGGGCCCAGGTGTATCGTGACTTCTATCCGCTCTCTATTGTTATGCCTTTATCGCAGTTCCTCGAAGTAGTGACCGGCGATCCCAAGATCAAGCCCAGCTGCCATACCGACTGCGCGTTTGGCTCCTATTTCCTGGTCGCCCCGGATAAACAGGTTTATCCGTTCCCCCAGGTCCTGGATGTGGAAGCACTGTTCAGCGGAATGAATCAGTTGGCCCATAAGTTATCCCATCGTGCCGGACGCCTCAATGCTCTGGATAAAATGCGCATCTTTCAAATGTTTAAAACCACTTTCCACAAGGACCAGGCCCCGCCCGGACTGGATGTCAAAGGATTCATTTCGGCTCTGGAAGGACTGGTGGATAAACAAAAAGGACGCGGCGCTACGGGCAAGAATAATTACCGAACTCTTTTAGCCGCCGGCATGCACTTCCAGGACCGTTACAATTATGATGTGGAAAGGACCAAACGCTGCGTGATCCCCTACGCCACCCCGGCCGGGCTGATACCCTTCTGCTCCTACAACAGCGGCCCCACCTACCGGCCCATAATAGAAAAACTCTACGCCAAAAAATAAGTCAGACATCAAGGGTTAAAAAACTTTTAAAAAGCGGCCTATATCATGAATCCAAAATTAAAATTACCATACCCCATAATCCTGGCTTCCGCTTCCCCACGCCGGGCCGGATTACTGCGTGACGCCGGCTACGATTTTTCCATCGAGGCCGCCCGGATAGCAGAACCGGTCGTGCCGGAAATAGGTGCCAAACACGCGGCTGTCTGGGCCGAAACGCTCGCGTATCTCAAGGCACGAACCGTGTCAATGGACCATCCGGATACCATCGTCATCGGAGCAGATACCGTGGTAACACACGGAGACACCATCATCGGCAAACCGGCCGACGAAGCGGACGCCCGACGGATACTCTCCACCCTCTTCGGCGGCGACAACGAAGTCATCACCGGACTGGCTCTCCTGTGCCCGGCTTTAAATAAAACCATCATCACCCACGAAACCACCACCCTTGTCATGCGAGCCATGAACCCCCGCGAAGTGGACGACTATATCGCCAGCGGCGCCTGGCGCGACAAGGCCGGCGCCTATGCCCTCCAGGAAGGCGGCGACAAATTCCTCCAGTCCATCTCCGGCAGCGAATCCAACGTCGTAGGACTCCCCCTGGAAAAACTCAACCGGATTCTCTCTGATTTTTCAACGTAAACCAATGTCTTAATACGCAATTCAACTGGAAAATATTTTTTTAATTTTATGAGAGACGCCTTATTCCATTTTCATACGCATCTTCCCCCTCCGCTTTAAAACTACCCGCCCTAAGGCTGGAGGTTAAATGGCGGGGCCTGGGGCAGCGCCCCAGGATAAAACATTTCTTCTACCAATCAGTCCATTAACTCCATCCCGTCCATCAAGTCCGATAGGTCCGACATGTCCGACAAGTCCGATCCGTCCGACAAAACTCAAAAACCTATAGGTCCTATCCATTTTTTCCCCGACAGGATTGACAGGATTTCTTTCACAACTGTCATGCCTGCGAAAGCAGGCATCCAGGATTGAATCGTTCGTTATCCCTTGCCCTTCAAAACATCTGTCAATTAATATAAAAAATCTTACAACAGAAGTTATAAACACTGTCACATGATAAATATGTCAACATAAAAACATGGTGCCTGTTCCGAATGGTATGAAGATAAGGCATAAGAGCCCCTAACAAAATGGAATAATATTTGCATATCTTTGGACATGAGACTTATTACATGGACGGAAAGACAAAGGGACGGAAAGACAAAGACACTATTTAACTCTTTTCGGAAAGACAAGGGGAGGAAAGACAAGGGGACACTATTTAACTCTTTTCGGAACAAGGAAAGATCAAAAACTCTCCCCCTGTTTCAGGAGAAAGATAAGGGGACACTATTTAACTCTTTTCGGAACAAGCAAAGATCAAAAACTCTCCCCCTGTTTCAGGGGGAGTACCCGAAGGGGGAGGGG
>JAFGHE010000304.1 GCA_016930295.1 Sedimentisphaerales bacterium | reverse complement strand
CATGGCATGCAAGAAGTCGTGAGTTCGAATCTCATCGGCTCCATTGAATGTAAGATATTCAGAATCCAATAGTTAGATTGTACATATCTTATGTCGGCATATCTTTAACGAAAATCATACACGTTCATTGCGCTGGGTATATGCCTGCCTGCCATTTAAAGAAAGTTCTGAATATGACAAGGTCCGAAAAATCGCCCGAAAAAACACTTTCGTGAAAATTCAGAGAAAAAGTTCATATTCTGTATAACCGATATAAAGCAAAACCCAAAAAGACCGGCTGGGTTATTGGAAATTTGTTACTGTTACACTAATAAAAAAATGGATGACAAATATTTGCGTTAAACCCGGACTTTATCTGATCCGATATAGTAACGCTTTCATTCATAGTGATTTAAGGGATAAAAGAATGGTTATATATAGTAAACAATACTGTCTGGTGCTTTTTTTATGCATTTTTCTGTATGACCCGGTTTTGGCACAGTCCGATATCGATGCGGATGATTTAGCAGACTTCTCAATTGAAGAGTTAATGAACATCGAGATTGAATCCAGTGCCCTGCTGACCGCCACGACCCGGCGTATGAATCCCTCACCCATGACCACCATAACGCGGGAAGAGATAGCCACCAGCGGCGCGCGCAGCCTGAATGAGTTACTGGAAATCTATGTGCCCAATTTGCAGATTTTAAGGCACCACTGGCAAAGCCGGCATATGGGCATGAGAGGCCAGCCTACGGACACTAAATATATGTTACTGGTCAACGGCAGGATTATGAATAACCGGACCCAGGGTGGCGCCGCAAGCGAGCGTGATTTCCCCATGTTAAGTGATATCCATCACATTGATGTGATTCGCGGACCCGGCTCGGCCATCTATGGTACCGGGGCCTTATATATGGTGGTGAATATTATCACGGAGAATGCTGATACCTTCCAGGGCACGGAAGTATTAACCCGGGTCGGGGCGATTGAAGAATTTTATTCTTTTGAGGTCAAACACGGACATAAATTCAATGACGACCAGGGACTCTATTTATACTTTGGTATTGATAAATATTTAGGTTCTGATGACAGCGATTCCCCGCTGGTTGTCGGCAATACCTATACTGATATGTGGGGCAAGGAAATAACGGCCGGGGAAGAGTATGATGCCCATGCCATAAACCGGGACGGCGCCGCTTATCGTGATCTGCCCCGTTTAAAAACCCATATCGAATATACCAGCGGGAACTTTGATTTATGGGCCCGATATACCAAAGGCGGTGAACAATATTTCTTTAGCCAGAAAAACATGGCTTATGGGGCAGGGGGCACATGGGGCTGGCTCAATCCATCCTGGGCTTCCTCGATGTTCGATACGTTCAGTGATATGTTTCAGCCGGGTATGGGATATCAGCAATTTACCATCCAGGCCAAATATAACCAGGTCATCAATGATGATTTTGATATCGATTATGTGGTCAGTTATGATACATTCGATTTTGAACGATCGCGCTACGACTGGGAAAATATCCCGTATTATCCGGAGAACCATCGAGAAGATGAAATCTTTTCCCGCATCCTGGCCAAATGGGATCTTAGTGACAAGCATCTACTGGCGTTTGGCGGCGAATGGTCCCATGAGTGGTTTGGACTGGACAGTTGGGGATATCCTCACGCCGACCCGATTCTCCAGGCGTGGGATCCGTGGACGGAAGATGCTCCGACCTGGGATACAGATATAGTTTCACTCATGTTCGAACATCAATGGACTCTCAGGTCGTGGTGCTCGATTTTCTGGGGCGGACGCGTCGACTGGCACACGTATACCAACGCCATGATCTCGCCCCGCTTTTCCACGGTGTTTACTCCTACGGACCAGGATACCATTAAACTTATGTACACCACTGCCAACCGGCTGCCGGAATCCCAGTGGATCAAAAAAGACTGGGATGAGAATAAAGAAAAAATCGAACCGGAAGAACTGACTAATTATGAGATACGCTATGAACGACAGCAGACGGAAAACCTCTGGTTCGGTTTAGGCGCATTTATTTACGATGTGGACCATTTTGGCTGGAACGCCGACACCCTGGTGGGGGAAAAACTGGCCGAGATCAAAACCTGGGGCATTGAAGCGGAGTTGGCCTACAAAACGGATAAACTCGATTTAATTATGTCGCATGCCTATACCAAACTCCGGAACTATGATATTGATGAAGGCACCTATATAAATCAATCTGCAAAACCTTATGGATATGGTACGGATTTGTCATTCTGGCATAATCACATTTCCAAACTGAGAGGCATCTATCATTTCGATAAAAAGTGGTCTCTGGATGGCTCGCTGCAGATATACTGGGGCGTGCCCGGCGCCTACGATTTCGCTCAATACGAGACCGAAGACGGACGGTGGGACGTAATCGATCCGGGCCAGGGCGATTTATACAAGGCAGCCTACTTCCTCAACCTGGGTTTACAATATCAACCTGACGACCGGTTGACGTTACGGCTGAACGGCCATAATCTCCTGGGATGGATTGACAAGGAATTTAATAAACGACTCTATTTATTCGATGAATTTAACGATTATCGCAGTTCGGCCGCGGCCGTATCCATGTCGCTATCCTATAAATTCTAAGGCCTTGATACGCTAACCATCGTCCCGGCACCTGAAGAATATCACAGACCCGGCTGTTCAGCCGATCATCAATAATTCCCGATGCACCGGGGGAACCCACGGTGAGTATTTGAACCGGGAACCTTCACGTCTGATAACTCAAGGCTAAAAAGAATCAATCCTGATACAATTCACACCGGGTGATTCCTGGTTTATCCTTACAGACCAGAAAAACATTATAATCAACACCTATCAAACGCTTTTTACTAAATCTCCCCTGCCCCTGATCCGATATATAAACGCTTTCTCTTATAACAAGTTAGAGGATATATAATGAATAAACACTTAAAACAATACTGTCTGGTGCTTTTCTTGGGACTGTTTCTGCATAATCCGCTTCTGGCACAGTCCGATATTGATCCGGACGAGTTAACCGAACTGACCATTGAAGACTTGATGAACATTGAAATTGAATCCAGCGCCCTGCTGACCAGTACAACCCGTCGTATGAATCCCTCGGCCATGACCACAATCACCCGGGAAGAGATCGCATCCAGCGGTGCACGCAGCCTGACCGATTTATTGGAAATCTATGTGCCCAACGTCCAGGTTGTCAGGCATCACTGGCATATGCGCACTTTGGGCATAAGAGGAATAAGCACGGGTGTCAATTATCTGTTATTGGTCAATGGCCGGATCATGAATGCCCGAACCCAGGGTGGCGCCATCAGTGAACGTGACTTTCCCATGTTAAATGATATCCATCATATTGATATTATTCGCGGACCCGGTTCGGCCATTTACGGCCCCGGGGCCATGTCCATGGTGATAAATATTATCACAGAGAACGCCAATACATTTACAGGCACGGAGGTATTAACCCGGGTCGGAGCCATTGAAGAATTTTACTCCTTCGAAGTAAAACACGGAACCAAATTTGATGACGACAAGGGACTCTATATGTACTTTGGCATTGACAAGTATCTGGGGTCTGATGATGAAGATTCTCCGCTGGTTCACGGAAACACCTATACTGATTTCTGGCATAAAGAGATCTCACCAGGCGTTTATGATGCCCATGACCTGAACCGGGACCGCCAGGCGTATCGCGGGCTGCCGCGTTTAAAAACCCACATTGAATATACCGATGAAAACTTCGATCTATGGGCCCGATACACCAAAGGCGGTGAAGAATATTACTTTACCCAGAGCAACCTCGCTTACGGCGAAGGCGGCAAATGGGGCTGGCTGAATCCATCCTGGGCCACGCCGGAATATGACAGCTTTGGAGAAAGTATGCACCAGCAGGGCGTGGGATATCAACAGCTTACCATACAGGCTAAATATCGCCAGGAAATCCATGATGATTTTGATCTCGATTATATTGTCAGTTATGATGTGTTTGATTATGAACGGGCACAATACGACTGGGATATCGTCGACTATTATGCGGATAATCACAGAGAAGAAGAAATATTCTCCCGTATTCTGGCCAAGTGGGATTATAGTGATAACCATTTATTCGCGTTTGGCGGCGAATGGTCTCACGAATGGTTCGGACGGAAAAGCTGGGGATATCCCCATGCCGAACCGGAGTTACAGGCATGGGAACAATGGCATGCCGAATCCATCGATCCTCCGAAATGGGAAACCGATACCTATTCACTCCTGTTTGAACATCAATGGACCGTGCAAAAATGGTGGAGTATTTTCTGGGGCGGCCGGGTTGACTGGAACACCTATACCGAAGCCATGACCTCGCCCCGATTCACTTCGGCGTTTAAACCTACTGATCAAGATACCCTTAAACTGATCTACACCAAGGCGCTGAGACTGCCTCAGTCTCAATGGCTCAAAAAAGAATGGGACGAGAACAACGAGAAAACCGATCCGGAAGAATTGTCACATTACGAAATACGCTATGAAAGGCAGCAGACGAATAATCTCTGGTTCGCTCTCAGTACGTTTTTTGACGAAGTGGACCAATTAAACTGGAATATAGACCTGGAGGTCCTGGCACTGGAAAATATCGGTGTGCTAAAAACATGGGGTATTGAAGGCGAAATGGCTTATAAAAGTGAAAAATTCGATTTAATCCTGTCTCACGCCTATACTAAACTCCGTGAATATTCACTTAAAGATGAAGAAAAAGTTACTAACGTTACGTCCGAACCCTATGGATATGGTAATGATCTGGCTTACTGGCATAACCATATCTCCAAGTTGAGAGCTGTCTATCACATCAATAAGCAATGGAATCTGGATGGTTCTTTACAGATATACTGGGGTGTACCCGGCGGTTATGATTACGCCAAATATCTGACTGAAACCGGTATCTGGGATGCCATTGATCCAGGTCAGGGCGATATATTTTCAGAATCCTATTTCCTCAATCTGGGTCTCCAATATGATTACGACGACCAACTGACCTTACGGCTGGACGGCCATAACATCCTGGGATGGCTTGATAAAGACCTGAATAAATCTATTTATGCCTTCAATGAATATAATGACTATCGCAGCCGGGCGGCCGCATTATCCCTGTCATTGACATACAAATTTTAGGGATATAAAAGGCCGTTATTGGCGCTCCTTGCGGTATTTCATTCCCCTAATACAATCTACATTGACTCCCTTATCACATGGCTACCCTCTGCCTGTTTGATCAGAGATACGAAGATTAGTTTCCTTGTTTGACTTAATTACATACACGAAACAATCCAGCAACTGGGCCCTCCTTTTCTGCTTTTTATTCAATACCATGTCTGAAAAAATATTTTCGGACTTTTTTAGGGAGAATATTTATGTATTTAAAATCCAGGTCCGATATATCTATAAGTGTAGAACCCTATACATGTTAATTATTTATGATTCGGAGACTTCCAGTATTTTATAAGTCTATGTTATTTAAAGTTTTATAAATTTTGGAGAATAGATTATGTCAATTCAGATGATGCAAAAGAAGAAAATGTTTTTTGATGTAAGTGCTTTTGGTAAAATATATTATAGCAGGTTAGCTGTCTTGATATTACTTTTATCATTGGCATCCACCACTTCCGGTCAAATTTTTGGCGATTTCGAGGGCAGCCTGGAAAATTGGACCGGCGGATGGGACGGCGGCACTCTGGCATTATCCACCATCGGCGTTACCAGTGGTACTCAAAGCTGTAAGTTCACCCCCCCAAATGTCGCATGGTCATGGGGCATTCAGTATGACGGCATTCTTGATTTATCTGCCGGACCATTATCCTTAGATGTAACCTGGGTTTCATCGGAATGGATCAGTACCGGCAGTAACTGGGTCCAAATGAACGAGATTTATGTCAATAGTGACGGCGCCAGTGGAGGTGTACAATTTGGAACCAGCTATATAAACGACCCGGCCAATGAATCCTATCCGGGTAGCTGGGATCCTGATAATTGGGGGGCTGAACATACACGAACATTGCAGTGGGATCTTAGTTCCTATGACGCAACCGGCGCTACGTGGATGCAAATCCTTATCAGCGCTAATATGTCTGACGACTATGCAACCTCCAGCGGCGGCACTATGGGAAGCTTCTATCTCGATAATGTACAGATAGAAATTGATTTGAGTGACCTGCAAGAATACCTGCGGATAACCGAAATCATGTTTTACCCGGATGATCCCATAGGCGGCGGATATACCGCTGACCAGATCGAGTTTATCGAGCTGAAAAATATCGGCGATAGTACCTTGACCCTGGATGATGCTGCCTTTACTGCCGGTATTGAATTTACCTTCCCGGCAGGTACTACGCTCGATCCGAACGGCCTGATACTGATCGCCAAGGATCCCTGTTCTTTTGCCCTGGAATATCCCGATGTGCCCGGTGGGGTGCAGATCCTGGGACCGTATACCGGCCAGTTGGCCGACGAGGGCGAAACAATTACTCTCGTGGACAACAACGTCGCAGGGAATATCCAGTCATTTGCATACAGCGGCGCCTGGTATGATGAAACTGCCGGCGAGGGTTCTTCTCTGGTTATCGTTGATTATAATGATTCGGATGTGGACAATTGGGCGTATCGCTCAAGCTGGGGTTTTAGCTCGTATATAGGCGGCTCGCCCGGCGAAGATGAAATAGTCACTCCACCAGCAGATACGGTAACCATCGACAGTGTCACCCTGAAAGCCAATAAAGACAGGACCGCTTCCAAGGATTCCTTTAAGATTGTCGGCAGCGGGATGGATATGGAAGAGGCAGATGTTGAGGATGCCGAGACCGGCTATGTTGATATCTACAACGCCGGCGAAAGTACGCCGATTTACTCTGAAGAAATTGATCTCGACTTATTTACCGGCAGTAATGGCCGCTATCGTTATAAAGGCAGCTCGGGTATATCAAAGTTTGAAGTCGATATGAATAA
The DNA here is from genome assembly GCA_016930295.1 of Sedimentisphaerales bacterium. Lineage (GTDB taxonomy): Bacteria > Planctomycetota > Phycisphaerae > Sedimentisphaerales > SM23-30 > JAFGHE01. The sequence goes on along the minus strand of JAFGHE010000304.1, from coordinate 450 downwards.
TGATACCTTCGCCATAGATGCTAAAAATATTGACTTAAGCGGGCTGGGAAGTCCTCTGGTGGTGGAATTTGAGCTGGGCGACTACACTGCCTCCGGCATAGCCGCCGAGACCGAGGAAGAATACCTGGAAACTGATTACGAAGGGACAACCTACCCCGATGCTATCAACGGCACCAAGCCGATACCCATTCTCTTTCTTAGTGGCGAAGCCAATGCTTTACAGCTCAGCAAGGCTCCAAAATTAAAACAGGTCGATACTAAAGAGGACTCGGATTCTCTGTCCATCCAGGGCGGTATTGCCGCGGCCGACGACTCGGTCAATCTCACCAATGAGGAAGTGGTCATCGAATGGGGTGATTACTCCGTGACTATTCCGGCAGGCGGATTAGTGGGCGCCAATGGCAAGTATAAATATAAACTAAAGGACATCCCCAGTGTCTCGGTCCAGAT
>JAFGHE010000303.1 GCA_016930295.1 Sedimentisphaerales bacterium | reverse complement strand
CCAAACTTTGTATTAGTAGAGAGTTAACGTAAATATTTATTAATTTTGGAGTAGATTTTTATCATAGGAGTATATCATGACAGTTAAATTTCAATGTCCCAATTGTCATACAGATTTACAGATAGTGGAAGAATATGTAGGTAAGTCCACAAACTGTCCCAAATGTGGCAAAGAATTTATAATCCCTGGTAAAAGCACTACATTCTCTCAGGAAACTGAAAATGAACCACTAACCAAGGGGAAATAGGCGTGTTTTGCACTGAAATATTGTAGAGTATGAATTTCAAATAACAACTTTGAAGTATAAGCAAGATGATACTCAAAAAAAATAAAAATACGATCAGGCATAGGCCAAAGAATATCAACAGAAAACGGGTGTGTCCCGAATGTGGAGGCAAGATGAAAGAAGTTCACCGGATTCGAGAGAGCAGAAAGGTGTATATCTGGTTTGAATGCGAAGACGATTGTTGTGACGGCCAATGGTTAGCTCAGAGAAAAAGTTAAAGGTACAGGGGTGATTTATGATTTTAGATTGAGGATTTTGAATGTACTGGTAATTTGTGTTATGGACTTAATGGACGGAGTTGACTGGGTGGACGATTTGGGATGAAAGCATTCTTAAAGTTCGTGTAAGCATGCCACCCGGGCGATGGACCGGGGGTGAGCATGTCAGGTTGAGCTACCTGAAGGAGAGGTTAAACGTCTGTCAAGGGCGACCATTTCAGGTCGCCCCTCCATGGGGGTATAAAAAAGTCAGGGCAGGCATCCGTGCCTACCCCGTTATTGACAATCAGGTATAAATATTGTTTTAATAATACGTTATCTGTTTATTGATGACTCCAGTTTATTCAGCAGGGTATCGACTTTCATATTGCGTCGGCCGGTGGTGGTTTCCCAGGAGACATGCTGCTGTTCGTTTTTGAGAAGTTCTTCCACTTTTCTACAGGCAAGAATAACCGTGGCATGGTTTTTGTTGCCCATAAATCGGCCAATTTCCGGGAATGACATGGTGGTATGTTTGCGGGCCAGGTACATGGCAAAGGAGCGGGCCAGGCTGATGGTCCTGGTTTTACGCGAGGAATGGACATCCGCGGGGGTGATGCCGAAAAAAGTGGCCACCACGGCCTCGATATCGGAAAGATGAACAATGGGGTCGGTCCGACTGATATGGTCCTCCAGGGCTTCACGGGCCAGGGAGAGTGTAATGGGCGCCCGGCTCAGAGAGGAATAGGCAATAAGCTTAAGTAATGTGCCTTCGAGTTCACGGACATTGGCCCGAATATTCTCCGCGATATATTCAATGACCGGATCAGGTATATCTTTATGCATTTCGCGGGCTTTTTGAGACAAAATGGCACAGCGCGTTTCAAAAACCGGTGGTTCGATCTTTACGACCATGCCGGATACAAAGCGGCTGACGAGTGAGTCGGAAAGCTGTCCGATCATCTTGGGAGGCGCATCCGAGGCCAGGACGACCTGCCTGGAGGCCGTATCAATGGCGTTGAAGGTATGAAGAAATTCCTCCTGAGTGGCTTTTTTGCTGGCCAGGAAGTGGACATCATCAACGACTAAAAGGTCGGTATGGCGGAATCGATGACGGAAAACATCCAGTTTACCGGTCTTTAATGCCAGAATGAACTGATTTGTAAATTCCTCTCCGGAAACATAAAGGAATTGAGTTTGCGGACGGACCTCGCAAACGGCGTTACAAATGCCCTGTAATAAATGCGTTTTACCCAGTCCGCACCCTCCATGGATAAAAAGCGGATTAAAATGAGTACGCGGCTCAGCCACTACCGTACGAGCAGAATTATACGCAAGTTGATTGGAAGGTCCTACGACAAAAGTGGATAATGTCGATCTTAAGTGTTGTTTTCGCTGTTGCTTCAAACGCGGCCGATGCGTAATATTTGGATTTCTGCTTTTGGCAACGGATTCTGCCTGAGAGTCTAATTGCCGGCGGCGTTGCGAACCGAAAAGTTCCGGGTCGATAGTGAAGATAACTTTCATGGGTTTATGAGTAATATCTTGTACGGCTTCTTTGATTTGCTCGACAAAATGATTTTCGATCCAGCCGCCGATGAAGAGGTTGGGTACGCCCACCTTAACGTAATTATCCTCTATGATCATTCGCGTGGAATTCTTAAACCAGATTTTAAAGCGCTGCTGGCCGATTTTTTGAGCAATTATGTCGTTTATTTGTTCAATTATCTCCAGGCATTCAGTATTCACGGTAAGCTCCTCTCCTTATTTTGAATCATCCCAATATTTACTCGTAACCATGTTCTCTCTCAATAAAATAAATATTACGAAATGTTCTATTCAGCAAACAAGAAACAAGGTGTTTCTCGCCGCCCCATGTAGTAATCATAATATTGAAATACTTTAATGAATCAACCCAAAATATTAATCTTTTTTTTCCACAGACGGCAGGGAATTAAAAAATAGAAAGTTACGTCAAAATTTTTTTTTATTTCCACATTTTATGCACTTCTTAAATGGCGATGTGGATAACCTGTGGACGTTTTTTCCGGATATTATAATCCGTCAGGGGCCCTTATTTCAGGTTGTAATCCCGACTTTCGAGAGTCGTTTCACATATTTGTTATGGTTTAAGAATTATGAGGTGAGAAGCGGGGGTAGTCAGGGGTGGAGCGGCTGAATTTTTACGGAAGGTTTTTTTCGCCGCGGTTTCTCGATTATTTTTTCTCGTTGGGAGATGATGGTTTCGCGCCATTGGCGGGAATAATATAGAACGGAACGTTGCACAAATTCGCTGAATCCAAAATTTTTGTACAACTGCAGGGCCGGGTGATTGCGGTAATCCACCGCCAGGACGATAGCACTTACCTGACAGTGCTGACTACAGTCCATCGCCTTATGAAGCAGCACCTGCCCCAATCCTTTGTGGCGCATTTGTGGTATAAGGCCCATATATATTAATTCCATCGAATCACTGGTACGTAAGGGATTAATTAAAATAACGCCGGCAGGTTCATTATGATAAAATAACATATTCCACCAGCGTCCGTCAAAACTGCCGGCCGATTTATGGGATCGCATTATATCTTCCATATCACGTAAATTTTCCAGTTCCGGACAGTCCAGACTGTCATGGTAAGTCTGACTGATGATGGTTTTGAATAATTCATGTTGATCGGGGTTGTAAGTCATCCAATGGATACTGTTTATGGGGGGGGAGGTTTCTGCATATCCCTGTGTGGAACGGGATAAATAAATTAAATCCGTCAGATGTCGGAATCCAACGCTCAGGCAGATTTTCCGTCGTCTCATATCCTCAGGGTCGAGTAATACCTGCAGTAAATTACTATCATGATCAAACGCCTTTTGACATAAACGAATAAGGGCCTGACGGGAATATTCATACTCCTGATGATTCGATTCATTAGGAATAGAGGAAAAGATGAAGGCGGTCCGGCCATCATTGGGGACCATGAAACAGGAATAAACCATATTTTGACTGCAAAGGACAACTTCCTGGCGGGTCAGATCATAGCCTTCCTGGCGGGCCAGTTTCCGAAAGGAGGTGACTTTATTGTCAATATGGCTAAGATCAGTTCCCTGGTCGTAAAAAAGCAGAGTCAGCGCCTTATTTTCTTCGCCCGGTTTAATTCGCCGTACCTGATACATACAATGCCTCTTTAAACAACATATACATATTAAGCCTGTTTTTAAAAATATATCATTGAAGATTGAACACTGCAATAATACATTTTATTAATGCTTTCGTCAAAAGGAGACAGTTTCAATTAAAAACGTTGTTTTTAGCCCGGAATCGATGTTGCGCACAGCTTTTGGCGCCGGCGCCGTTATTGCGAAACATGTCCCATTTTAGATAGTTTTTGCAATTCTTCCATTACCCGTTCGTATAGAACAGGGTCTTTGATTTTTATTTTCTCCATTAACAAGAGTTTATGATAGTCAGGAACCAGAGCGTCATTTTTAAGGAAGTTGAGCAGAGCCTCCCATCGCATTTTTGACAAAGGCTCCAGTGAGAGTCGCTTGGTTTTGTCTTCTGCGTCGGGATATTCCTTTTGCAGCAGCATGTAAATCTGTTCGGCCCATTTTTCCTGAATATAGGCATTTTCTTCGTTTCCTATGGCCATTTCCCGGTAGCTGTTCCAGAGAAGGCTGTCGATATAAAGGCTGCCGTAATTGGGAGTAATATCAATAATTTGCTCCCTCATTTCGGCCTGGACGAATTGATCAAGAGATACTTTATAATCATTGTTATCGGGATACTTGTTTTTCAGGTGATTCAGATATTTTATAGCCGTATTACGGTGCCCGGAAAGATATAAACTCACAATTCCCAGTCGGGCCAGGTTGGCTGAACCCACCGGTACACCCCCAGGCTCCTTGTCGCCGGCATCTATATATTCCTGTAGGATATCCAGAGTGGCCTGGTAGGCAACGGGGAACATGCGTAAATCCTGACTGTTAAACAGCAGGGGGGCGCCCACAAATTGGGTATCGAGTATTTGTTGCCCCTGCCCCCGCTCGGGATTAGTCAATTTCACGTTCGCGAGGATTTGCGTGTTGCCGTACATGAACAGTTTCTGCAGACTATGATAGACGATTCGGCGTAGTCTAATGCCGGTGAAATCTCTCTTGTGTCCGGATACATCCAGGCCGCGAACCGCCCAGTAAATGGCGTGCGAAAAGGGACTCCGCCAGTCGAGGCTGAAGTGAATTTCTTCGTTGTCCAGGTCCACGGGCCCGTACTTATTATTGATTTCCTGCATTCGTTTCGGATCGAGTTTCCATTTTGTTTCTAAGGTGCGGGCCCGAACAAATAAATCCAGCTTTTGGAGGGCCGGATTGTATTGATTGTCGGCAATCAGTTGATGAAGAGCAGGCGGATATTCAGTCCGGTTTATTTTGAAGTCCAGTAAATCTTCCCGTAACAT
>JAFGHE010000302.1 GCA_016930295.1 Sedimentisphaerales bacterium | reverse complement strand
GCCAGAAGGGGTATCTTTCTTACATTGTCACCCAGAGCCGTATTAAGGGCCCGGGCTTCAGCCCGGTCATGGCCGGCCACTGCCACGCCATGCGGGACAACAAGGTCAATATCTTCCGGCTGCACCCCGGCATGGTGCAGAGCCTTCCGGATTGCAATCGAAATCCCGGTCGCCTGTTCTTCCGGCTGAATGAAATCAAGGCTGAAGTTATTCGAGGCGCCAAATCCTGTAACTTCAGCATATATTTTTGCTCCACGCCGCCGCGCATGCTCAAGTTCTTCGAGTATGACAATTCCACCCCCTTCGCCCACCACCATGCCGTCGGCATCCCGGTCAAATGGACGATATCCTGCCCGGGGCTGGTCGTTATAATGGGTGCTGACCCGATGGATCATACACTGGCGCATTAAGGCCATGGGATTAACCTTGCACTCGGCGCCGCCGGCCACCATAACATCAGCTTTGCCCTGTGCGATGGTATGATGCGCTTCACCCACCGAGAGCAAGCCCGACGTTTCGGCGCAGGTGATACAATTGTTCGGGCCCTGCAGATCATGAACGATACTAATATGGCAGTTAAGCATGTTGGGCAGATATTTCAACAGCCATAAAGGCGTTAAGTACTCCATACCTTCCCGGCCCCATTTACTCAGACTGAATCTTCCATCCTCAATGGCATATACGGCCGCAGCGCCCAGTTCTACCAAATCACAGCATATAAGCCCTGCGCCGATATTAACACCACTGCGGGTAGGTTCTATATCTACGGGGCCATCATGCGTCCCTCTGCTTTTAAGACCAGCATCACGAATCGCATCGTCAGCCGCTACAATCGCCAGCTCGATATCACGCGACATGAGTTTAACCGCTTTGCGATGGGACTTAGGCACAATTTTAGACATCTGCAGAGCGGGTGATTCCCCCCCTATCCGGCAGGGAAACTCAGACGGGTCAAACGACTTAATAACATCGATGCCCACGACACCGTCGAGCATTGCCTCAAAACAGTGACGAGCACCCAATCCCAAAGCATTAACAAGGCCTACCCCGGTAATAACGACACGGCGTTGTGACATATATAATGTTCTCCTGCTTTTGCCTGGTCAGGGATTATGGATGGTTCAGAGGTCCTGTTTCAGGGGAGCCGCTGAAGGGATGTAACATTTTAACAAGTCCATAAACTGGGCGTTGAAAACGAAATTTTCTTCTGGAAACTGCATACCGGAGAGATTCTGGTCAATATGGCTGAACATGAGCGTAATTTCCGCAATGAGCCGGTCTTCACAGCGTATGGTCCCGCGCGTGGTCGCGGCTTCGGCCGTAATATTTTCCATGCGTGCCTCCAGAAATAACTGGTCACCGGGCCGGACAATCTCATGAAACAGGGCCTGGTTGACCTTGGCCAGAATGACTTTCTCCTGGAAGTTTCGGGCCTGACCGACCAGGATCCCCGCAGTTTGAGCCATCGCTTCAATCATTAAAGCCGCCGGCATTGTGGGATAGCCGGGGAAATGATCGTGCAAATGTTCTTCGGCCATGGTGACATTCTTGACCGCCACGGCTCTTACACCGGGTTCAAATTCCACAAACTTGTCAATCCAAATCCAACGCATAGTATCACTCTAAGGGATTACAGTATGTGTTCACCAATCGATCCTGAACCTGAACCAACAATGCCGGTTATCAGGTTATGGATAAATTTATTCAATTACGCCGCGTTTGTTTTGCCTTCAATAAATTGAACAATCGAGTCCACCGTAAATAAATCAGTGATCTTATTCAGGTCAGGGTCTTTTTCAAATTCGCTAAAATCAACGTGCCCCATGGCCTCTTTTAACCTGGCCAGACCCGCGGCCGTGAGTTTGCCGTTATCCACATATTCAGAATCATTGAGTAAATTCTCGGCAGGAAATAGTTCTTCCCGGGGAATCTTGATCTCGAATTGTTTTTCCAGTTGGAAAACAATATCCAGGAAATCAATGCTTTCGGCGCCCAGGTCACCTACCAGTGTGGCCTGATTCGTCACTTCATCGTCATCCACACCTAAAGCATCCACCAGGATGTCCTTTACTTTTTCATAAATTTCGTCTCGACTCATGGACATTACTTTTTAACCTCCTGACTTTCGTCAAGTTAAACAGGTGTACATTTCAGCAGGCTCCCACAAGTTGAGCCCTGTTTTTCATTTCTACGATAATCCGGTTATCTATGGCCGACATGGATTGATCGCCATCGGAAAGATTATAATGCCGCAGCTTGATGCGAGCGGATACAATCTCCTGATCATCCACAAACGCCGTGCCGGTAAAGGAACTGCTGGTTTGACTAATGCTTTTGGCTTCCATGGCCACTTGCATAGTGTAGCCCGGCTTGACAAAACTTTTATACTTCACATTGCGTGCCTCAGATAAAACTATCATACTCTGAGCGAAATTATTGGTAACACGCACCAACATTGCTGAGGTTTCCACCATCGCTTCCAGGATCAATACCCCGGGTAATACCGGAAAGCCGGGAAAGTGGTCGGCCAGATACTCCTCCGCAAGGGAGAGGTTTTTAACCGAGGATATTTTCTCGCCGGGTACCAGTTCAGTCACTTTGTCTAATAGAATAAAACGCATAAATATTTATTGTTTATAAATACTATTCTCACTCAAATGCTCTTTATCAATGTTAAAGTCAAACTATTGTATTGACCCTTGATAAGTTTTCCAGTTTTTTTTTCGTATGCAGGAATTTGCTGAGGGCAAAAGACAGGAAATAATTTATACTGATTTTACAGGTCTGTCTCCAATCCTAAAGGTATTATTAACCCTTAAATGGCAATGACTTGTAAAAAGTATTGATTTTCTGGTTACCACCCTTTCTCCACCAGGGCACAGAGCCTGTCGATGCCCGTTTGAATCCGTTCGTCCTCCGTTGCATAGCTTATCCGAAAATGGCTGTCTCTTTCGGAAAACACCGAGCCGGGGATAATCAGAACATTATTCTTAATTGCCGCCATGACAAACTCTGTGGCATTTCCACCCGGTGCAGGTACAAAGGCATAAAAAGCCCCTTCTGGTCGGACCAAACCAAACGTGTCTTTAAGTCCGTTATATATTAAATCCCGCTTCTTTCGATATGCGGCTATCTGGGGTGAAATGTCACATTGCAGTGCGGTAACCGCTGCAATCTGGAATGGATGGGGTGCACAGACAAACGTGTATTGTTGTAAGGCGACCATTCGATCAAATAAATCTCCCAGATGCTCCGGCACCGCCATATAGCCCAGGCGCCATCCGGGAATGCCATACGCCTTGGAAAAACCCCGCATGATAATCGTATTTTCATAATATTGAGCGATACTGAAGGCAGGCCCGTCATAACTGAAATCACAATATATTTCATCGGACAGGATGAGTAGATTATGTTTCCGAGCGACCGTGGCTACCGCCTGTAATTCCTCAGAGGAATAGACTGTGCCACTGGGATTGGAAGGTGAATTAATGATAAGAAACTTGGTTTTTGGAGTAATATTTTCCTCGATGGTCCAAGCATCAAGTTTGAAATCCGGATAGGTGTCAATACAAACGCATTTACCACCAAGCAGATTTACCATATGACGATAAATGACGAAATAGGGATCGGGTATAAGCACTTCATCGCCGGGATTTATCGTGGCCATAAAGGATAATTGCAGGGCGCCGCTGACACCGCAAGTGATTAATATATATGGATTTAACCAATCAAATTGGTTCGTTATGAGCTGTGTTAACACATCTCGAAGGGAATCAATACCCGTTGTAAGGGTATATCCGTTCTTGTCTGCGTTGATTGCTTCCACAGCAGCGGCCTTGACCGCCTCAGGTGCCGGGAAATCAGGCTCACCTATGCTGAAATTTACAGGATCAGTCATCCGGGCTGCCATCTGCCAAATTTTTCTAATACCGGATGCATCGACACATTTTATACGTTCCGATATATACTCCATACTTATAATCCCTCTTCAATAAAACAGTTATAGTTATTTAAACTGTAAGTTCAGATGCCACCGTCAAAAGTGGATATTGGCACTTAAAACCATTTTTTTTATCCAGAAACAAGCATTCGCAATACTTTTGACCCTGGCGTCAGTTCAATACTGTTTCAGTATAATTAAAAACCACCGACAGAGCCGGTGGTTTATTATTACTATCATTATTTATCCCCATTTTGGTAATTTCTGAATCCACCTGATAGTTGAAACGTTATTTATAGACGATGCAGGCAACAAAACCGCAGCCTTATGGGGTCAGTATTGGTTTTATTCTGTTTTTCCTTCAGCAGCAGCTTCATCGGCTTTATCCTTTATTTTCTTGGCCTTCTTGCCGGCGCCACTCTTACGATGAGCCACTTTTGGAAGCCCGAAAACTGAATCTTTATTTTCATGCCAGTTATCCTCATCGGTAAGTACATCAATACGTTCGTCCCGCTTAAGCACATTACGATGCCGGGTTAATGCGGAGCGACTTTTCAGGGATCGATCAACGGACATCAAACATTCTCCTTCAAATAAACTTATTGGCCCTCTGGCCTAAATAATCACAACTAATTGTAAAATATAAACTTAAACAAAACATGGCGGGTAAAACACTCGCCCCTGACTATCACGAAACATTGTAGTATATAGACTTATTTTATTTTGTCAACCCCTACCCAATGCATAGTATGAAATGCTTTAGAAAATGAGGGTACTCCCTTGATTCCCAGTTCGGCTACCCGCTGTTGAAAGCTCTGGGCATCTGAGCTGCTTCTTGATTCCACTGTTTTTGTGGAAACAAGCACATATCGATTTTCAAATCGTTTTATCAGACTCGGTATCCCATTATCGTTGAAGAATCTTTGCACCGGCTCGAGAACGGCCCGATCCTGGGCCCCACACATCACTAAGCAATTTCCGGACAGCTGGGATATTTCAGTATCAATACTTGATTCCGTTGGCGTCATACTGACAGCAGGCGATGCCAAGGTGGGTGTTGTGTTAAACTCCGCCCGGTTGGTTTGTGCTGTGGGCGATGTGGAAGCCGTATCCGTAGTATTGACCGGGAGCAGACCTTCACGCACAGGTTGATTAATGGCCTCCTGGAGTTTACTACTGGGAGGGAGTTCTTCATAGGGGCTGGAAGAAACCTGAGAACCGCTCTGGCCCAGCCGATAGGCAATTAATAAAGCTAAAATCAAGGCCATGACAATTATCGGTATAATCCAATATGACAAAGAAAGGGTTACTCTACCCTCAGACAACACAAACCATGATGTTTTTGGATTTTGGCCCGATTGATAGGTTATTTCCGGGGCAGGGATCTCGACGACCGATGTTTGACGTACCGGGATATCTGCCGGGGGGCTGATGACCTTGGTATCGTCTCCTACTGCCTGGGGCCGGTTTTTTTTCTTGCCGTAAAACCAGGGAGGGGTTGAAAGAGCATCCTTCTTATTAATAAGTTCAATTAAGGTGGGTTTGTCTTTTCTGGCAGCCATAATAATCACCATTATAAGGCATTTAAACCATGTTTTTCCCCAATCGGGCTATTTTCTGCGCTATTGACTTAACCAATGCCCTTTCGGGTACTATCTATGCCTTTGTCTAAATTAACGTATTATCTTGTAGGGACATAGAAAACGATTAAGCGCATTTATTCAGCTTCACTTGATACCACCGTCAAAAGTGGATATTGGCAATTAAACTGTTGTTTGTAATTCAGAAACAAGCGTTCGCAATACTTTTGACGCTGGCGTCCACTTAATATCAATATACCATTATGACATGTATATTTTGTCAATGCAAAGCGAAACTTGAAATAATACGATAAGCCGTAAATTTCTTCGTATTCAGTTTAACCAGGTTATCATAATTCAGTAATGAATGAGGCATTTGTGCCTGATTATATAATACCCGCCAAATAAGGTTTTTCTATAATTCAAAAGGTGGTTTTCCCTTGACAGTACCCCCAAACTTTTATAAATTTTGTAATTCGTCGCCTATAGGGTTGGTATGCCCGAAGAGGCCGATAACTGTGGCTGCCATAAAGCTGAAACTACGTAACTTGTTTATTAATAGAGAGTAACAATCTATGCTACCAGTAAAAAAGACATCAAAAAGTAGGACGCGAACCCGTCGCAGTCATCATGCGCTAAAACCGGTAAATTATTCTATTTGCCGTAAATGCGGTAAGGCCAAATTACCACATGCGATGTGTGAATGTGGCTATGTAAATCCGTCACTTTCCATTAAAATCGGGGAAAACGAATAACCTTCAGGGCTGAATACTTACTAAAAATACAGGATAGTGGCAGATGCGAATAGCAATAGATGCCATGGGTGGCGATAATGCTCCGCAGGAAATCATTGCCGGAGCGTTGGAAAGCCTGGAATATATTGAAAATGACCAACTGGTGCTAGTCGGTGATGAACCGACCATATTATCCCTTCTGGGAGACGAAAGCCGGTGGAAGCACAATATATGTGTGGTTCATGCCCCGGAAATTGTGGGTATGGATGAGTCACCGGTGGAGGCTATCCGGCGCAAGCGGAACAGTTCCATCTCAATCATGGTCAAATTAGCTGTGGATGGTCAGGCGGACGCCGTGATCAGTGCCGGGAATACCGGGGCTTTTGTAGCTGCCTGTCAAATGCGTTTAAGGGTGCTAACGGGGGTTCAGCGTCCCGGGATACTGGTGGTATTTCCTACATTTGCCGGGCCGGTGGCATTATGTGATGTGGGAGCCAATATTGCTCCCAAACCCCTTCATCTTTATCAATACGCCTTAATGTCAATGGTCTATGTCCGGGCAGTTCTGGGGCAAAGCCATCCTTCGGTGGGTTTGATAAGCATTGGCCAGGAGGACGCCAAGGGTAACGAAGTAGTCAAGGCCGCCAACAAACTACTTCGTGATGACAAAAGAATCCCTTTCGTGGGCAATGTCGAACCGCGCGATTTTCTCAGTCGACCCGCGGATATTTTGATATGCGATGGATTTGTAGGAAACGTCATCCTGAAACTGACCGAGGGAATGGCCGAAAATTTATTTAAAACCATCGCACGCGAACTGGAAGAGCATAAGCCGGACATTGTGGATCACTTCAAGCCTATCGTGGATGACCTTTATGCCCGTCATGATTACAGTGAATATGGCGGAGCGCCTTTGCTGGGAGTGGGTGGTACCTGCATTATCTGTCATGGCAGCAGCAACGCTCGAGCCATTAAAAGCGCTATATTACGCACCCGTGACCAATTAAAATTTGATCTCAATCAAAAGATTACTGAGAATCTGTAGGACTTCACTCCGGCGGCAGATTTCATAGACTGTTTTCGTATAATTTTTTAAATACATTAAGGTAATAAAGTATAAATGGAAAAACATAAAGACATTCCCGGAACAGCAAAAAGCCGGCGGGCCGTGGTTATCGGGACAGGTTCATCCGTACCTGACCAGATTTTAACTAATTTCGATCTGGAAAAAATTGTAGATACCTCTGATGAATGGATCACTACCCGAACCGGGATAAAAGAAAGAAGAATAGCTTCTGATGACCAAACGACTGCGAGTCTGGGGCTGGAAGCGGCTCGTCAGGCCATAAACAAAGCAGGTATAAAAGGAGAAAATATTGACCTGATAATCTGTACTACTATAACTCCGGAAATGGTCTTTCCCTCTACTGCCTGTATTATCCAGAACGGTCTGAACTGTATCGGTAGTTGTGCATTTGACCTGGCCGCCGCCTGTAGTGGTTATACCTATGGCATAGCAATAGCGTCGTCATTTATTGAACGCGGTCAATGTAACACTGCTTTGGTCGTGGGGTCTGAGACACTATCCCGAATCACTAATTATGAGGACCGTACCAGTTGTATCCTGTTTGGTGACGGCGCCGGCGCCGTATTATTACAGGCCAGAGAATCCAGTGAGCGGGGCGTGCTTTACACCAGTCTTCATGCCGATGGACATAACTGGGAGGTCTTAAGCTGTCGGGCTTATGGAAGCCGATACCCGGTAGGGAAACCGCTGGATGATCCCAGTTACATGTACATGGAACTAAGGGGCAGGGAGACATATCAGTTGGCGGTACGCCGCATTGTGGAGATGATTGAAGAAGCCTATGACCATTTCGGCATCAGCAATGATGACATCACGTTAATTATTCCTCATCAGATGAACGCCCGAATCATTGAGTCCGTGGTTAAGCGACTAAAACTGCCGGAAAATAAGATGTATGTTAATATTGAAAAATACGGCAATACTTCTGCCGCCTCCATTGCCATCGCCCTGGATGAGGCCGTGAGCGAAGGCAAAATAAATGAAGGAGATCTCATTGTCCTGGTCGCCTTCGGCGGAGGTCTGACCTGGGCGGTAAACCTGATTAAATGGTAAGCAATTGGAAATCATCCCTTAATAATTCTAAATGAAAACAGATTATCCATATATTGCGTAAATCTTTGTCAAAATTATCGACCGAATGACTATTCCATAAACAGCCTCGAAAGGATAACTATACCAAGATGAATACGATATTCATGTTTCCCGGTCAGGGAGCCCAGCAGGCAGGCATGGGACGTGACCTGTATGAGCATATCCCCGAGGTGGCGGAACTTTATGACCGGGCAAATGAAATAGTCGGGTATGATCTGGCCCGATTGTGTTTTGAAGGTCCGGCCGAAAAGTTGGATGAGACCCGTTTTTCTCAGCCGGCCATGTTTGTGACCAGTTGTGCCTGTCTCAAGGCGATGCGTTTAGGAAAAATAGAGCCAGAACCGGGTTTATCCGAGGTAATCCCGGACGCCTGTGTAGGTTTGAGCCTGGGTGAGTATAGTGCTCTTTATGCCAGTGGCGCCATGGGATTTGAAGATGGCCTTATACTGGTGCAATTAAGGGGTGAAAGTATGCAGGCGGCCGCCCGGCAGCGACAAGGAGCTATGGTGTCTATACTGGGCTTAGATGAGAATAAAGTCAATCAACTATGCCATACGGTTCTTGAGTCATCATTTGAGGAAGATGATGGAGATAAGCCGCTTTTGGAGCCGGTTAATTATAACTGCCCAGGTCAGATTGTACTCAGCGGATCAGTGGGAGCCTGTGAACATGCCGTTCGGCGGGCCCAGGAGTTCGGTGCAATAAAGGCCATTCCTTTAAGAGTAGCCGGAGCATTCCATACCCAAATGATGGCGCCGGCGGCAGAGAAATTGAGTCAGGCCCTCAATAAATGCTCTTTTTCCAAACCGAAATGTAAAGTAGTTGCCAATGTGGATGCCGGGGTCTATGATGGTCCGGAAGAAATAAAAGAAAAACTGCAAAAACAACTGGTCAGCGCTGTCCGCTTTCAGCAATCCATCGAGCTCTTACTGGATCAGGGGGCAGACAGGTTTGTTGAAATTGGTGCCGGAAGAGTATTGACCGGACTGGTCAAAAAAATCAGCCGGGCCAAAAATAAAAAAGTTAACCTTATTAATATCAGTGGTTTATCTTAATTCTGGAGATATAATTATGTCAGAAAAACGACTAGCCATAGTTACCGGCGGCGCCCGTGGGATCGGTAGAGCTATCGTATTGGCCCTGGCCCGACAAGGCCGGCGGGTTGTGGCTATGGATATCGACGAAAAAAACCTGGCCGAATTGAAGGAACTGGCTGAAAAAGAGGGTTTTTATGATGATATCATTACCGAAAAACTCGATATTACCGATTCTCAGTCTTTAAATGACACTATTGAACGTCTGGCTGAAGAACACGGCGGTGTAGGGATATTGGTAAATAATGCCGGTATTACCCGCGATGGGCTGGTTCTTACTATTTCAGACGAAGATTTTGACCGGGTCATTGAAATTAATCTCAAAGCCGCTTTTGTAGCGACCAGAGCCGCAGCTCGTTCGATGATGCGAAAACGTTTCGGGCGGATTATAAATATTGCCAGTGTGGCTGGTGTGATGGGTAACGCCGGGCAATCTAATTATGCTGCCAGTAAGGCAGGATTAATCGGTATGGCCAAAACTATAGCCCGTGAACTGGCTAAACGAAATGTTACCGCTAATTGTGTGGCTCCAGGCTTTATTATTACGGAAATGACCGATGTCTTGCCGGATAAAGTCAAAGAATTTGCCAAACAGGCCATACCAATGAATAAATTTGGTCAGGTGGAAGATGTAGCCAATGCCGTGGCATTTTTCGCTGCTGATGAGTCAGGCTATATAACCGGCCAGGTCCTCTGCGTTGACGGCGGCATGGCAATGTGATATGATATGGAAATTACTACAGGACAGAACGAAAATGAGCCCGGCATAAGCAATTGAAAATAAAGGCTTTATATATTTTATTGGCTTTGCCCGCCCTCAGGGCTGATATAATATTAAAAAAACTTGAATAGTCAATGGTCAGCGGTTATATTACCGCGGCTTATGGATGAGGTATATCATCCATGATTACTATGAAATGACAGATGCGTATCTGTCATCACGTAATTATTAAAAACAGCACCAGCCTGGAGGTTGTGCTATGAAAAATGAGATTGAAAGCAAAGTAAAATCCATCGTAGGGGAGCAGTTCGATGTGGATCCGTCCGGTCTGGTCCGGGAAACACATTTCGTTAATGATCTTAACGCCGACAGTCTGGACCAGGTCGAACTGGTCATGCAGTTTGAAGATCATTTCGATACCAACATTCCTGATGAGGAAGCGGAAAAAATCCAGACCATTGGAGCAGCGATTGAGTATATAGAACAACATGTTCATGCCAAATAACGAAAAAACAGAGAAATATCGTATAATCGTTAGATGATTAACTTGAATTTATATTACTATTGAATGGCAAAATGCCGGGAGGATACGCTGTGGCGGATGATATAGAAGCCAGAGTAAAAGCTATAGTGGCTGAACAGTTAGGTGTTGACGAATCGGAGATAACCCGTGAGACCTCGTTTGTCAATGATCTCAACGCCGACAGTCTGGACACGGTTGAGCTGGTCATGGAATTTGAAGATGAGTTTGATTTGAGTATTCCCGATGAAGAGGCGGAGAAAATTGAGACGGTAGGCCAGGCTATCGATCATATCGTCAAGCATCTTCAAGAAAGCAGCAGCTAGAATCATTTACACATATAGGCAGGTATAGATATGGCCAAGCGGCGCGTAGTAATAACCGGCTTGGGGCAGGTGACTGCTTTACGCAGGGGACTGCCTGACTTCTGGGAAGATATATGTGCCGGGAAAAGCGGTGTCAAGAGGATAGAGCGTTTCGATGCCTCAAAATATCCGGTTAAAATCGGAGGCGAGGTGACACATTTTGACCCCTGCGAATTTCTGGACAAACGAGATGCGCGCAGAATAGACCGTTTCGCTCTGTTTGCCTTGTCCGCAGCGATCCAGGCAGTCGAGGACAGCGGTATTGACATGGAGAAAACCAACCGCGACCGTTTTGGCGTTATAGTTGGTTCCGGTATCGGCGGCCTGGAAGAGTTGGAAAAGGAACATTGTAAGCTGATAGAACGCGGTCCCGATCGGGTCAGTCCCTTTTGTGTACCCAAGCTGATGGTAAATGCCGCCAGTGCCAATGTTTCCATCTATTTTAATCTGCGGGGCTCCAACACCTCAGTAGTGACTGCCTGTGCCTCCGCTTCCCATGCCATCGGTGATGCTTACCGTCAGATTCAATCGGGTAACGCTGATGTCATGCTTTCCGGCGGCTCTGAAGCTGCCCTGACTCAACTGGGATTGGCCAGCTTTTGTGCCCTGAAAGCCCTGAGCCGGCGTAACGATGAGCCGGAAGCTGCCTCCAGACCGTTTGACCGTGACCGAGATGGATTTGTACTCAGTGAAGGAGCGGGTATTGTACTTTTGGAGGAATACGAGCATGCTCGTCATCGCGGCGCCCGAATATATGCGGAACTCTCCGGCTTTGGCATGACCGCTGACGCCTCCCATATCACCCAGCCGTCTCCGGACGGCAAAGGAGCACGCAATGCCATGCAATTTGCCCTCCAGGATGCAGGGATATCTTGTGAACAGATCGATTATATCAATGCCCACGGCACAGGAACACAGTTGAATGACATCAGCGAAACCAACGCGGTTAAAGATTTATTTGGCAGCTATGCCTATAAATTGGCCATCAGTAGTACCAAGAGCCACCTGGGACACCTGCTCGGCGCCAGTGGCGGCGTGGAACTGGTAATCAGTGCTCTGGCCCTGGCTCACGCAACCGTGCCGCCCACCATCAATCTGGACCATCCCGACGAACAGTGCGACCTTGACTATACCCCCAAAGAAGCCCGTGAAAAGGACATTAAATACGCCATGAGTAACTCCTTTGGCTTCGGCGGACATAACGCCAGCCTGGTCATCGGAAAAATATGATACCTGTAAAAAATTGCCGTAACGTATTCCTTTACAGGTCGATAACGACAATTATAACTTATCGCCCGGGTGGCGGAATTGGCAGACGCGCTAGCTTGAGGGGCTAGTGAGAGCAATCTCGTGCTGGTTCGAATCCAGTCCCGGGCAGTAGTAACTATGGGGATAACTATATATACTCACACAGGGATTTTTCTACGACTGCGATTTAAATAACTTCTTACCCTGAAGAAGTGATATAAAAAATATTTATATAATTCCTCTGAGACCTCTGTGTCCTCTGTGGCTAAGAAAAAAACGGGTTAGAAGGGCGCATAAAAACAAGGGCTTTATTCAGGATACCCTGAACTCAGCCCTTGTATTCAATCACAAGTACTTAATAACTTGTTTGGGATTAGACTAGCGACGTCTGCGAAGCAGAGCCAGGCCACCCAGTCCCAGTAAGGACATGGTAGCAGGCTCAGGAACCAACAGCGTTACATTGTCAATGTAGTAAGCACCCTGCTGAGTGAAGTCGCCCGAGCAGTTCGTGGAGAGCAGAATCTGCATCCACGTAGTTGCGCCTTGTACGTATCCTGCAGCAGCAATATCCCAGGTCAGAGTTCTGGTATGCGAGGCGCCCCAGTTATCCGGATCCCAGCTACCAGGGTAGGAAGGATTGGCCGGATCGTCTAAATATGCAGCTCCAATTTGCATACTGCCGCCATCGGAATTGATGTACATCTCGTTCATTTGAACCCAGTTGCCACCGGTAGTGGTCCATTCCGAAGATACCCAGGTAACATCCAGTGTCAATTTTGTATAGGTATTTAAATCCACAACTGACGGATTAGCTTGGGCAGCCCAAGCCCACCCGGCATTGGGAGACGTGATTGAGAGCGCTTGATAACTACCTTGAGTAGCGCCGGTCCCGCTTAGGGCCAATGTTCCACCATCCCAGCCACCGGTCCAACCGTCCAGACCGGTTTCGAAATCGCCAAGAACTACTTGGCCATAGCCGATGGAAGCCATCGCTAAAATTAATACTAACGCTAATTTCTTCATTACATTTTCCTCCATCAATAAATGATAAAGTTTTTAACAACATGTGGTTACATACATTATGCAACCTATTCCAGAAACCACACTCTCTAATGTTATTTATACCACAATTTAAGTGTTTTTGTCAACATAAATTTTTAATATTTTTATACCCTGCATGATTTTATGAAAAATATATGTCATTTCTTTGACCGCAGGGTGTCAGTGTCTTGTGATTCCCCAAGATACACTAAAATTGCATTTCCGCAAATCTGTGCTTCGCAGCCTCATATACCGCTAATTTATTAGGGGAAT
>JAFGHE010000301.1 GCA_016930295.1 Sedimentisphaerales bacterium | reverse complement strand
TTAATCGAAGAAAACGAAGCCGAATCCGCTACAATAACACTGGAATCAACTCCGTTAAACGCCAGCCTGCAATCATCTGCCCAGCTCATACCAGCAAAGGATAAGGTTATGTAAACGGCCATTATTATCATATTATTTCTTGTTTTCATTTTATGCTCCTTCCAAATTAATTTTTTAAAGCTCCTGTATTCTTCTACTACTTTAAGTCCCGATTTATCGGGGTTCATCTATTCCCGGGTTTTTAGGGATGATATTTTGTTTTATGGTTTTCTTTCGCTCCCTTCGGCAAGCTCAGGGCAGGCCTTTGGGGAGTTCGGGAACTTTGGGCGACCACATGGGGTCGCCCCTACACCAATTCACGATGCACATCGAGAATGATACCCGAAACTTTTGTGCCTTATGTGCTTTTTTGTGCCCCTGCGTTCGCAGGGGTGACATTCTTTTTTATAGTTATTCATCCGTGTTAATCCGTGGTTATAAATAGTTCCAGGCAATCCTGGTGTGTTCCATATTGGCTCCGCTGTGGAGCCATAAAATTCTTTTCCTTACCTTCTATCTCCTGTAGATAGTCGAATTGGATGTGGCCTTGAAGGTCACCTTTTAATTCGATTGATTCGATTAAATCGTTGTTCATATTAATAGTGTAAACCAACTGGCGGTTGTTATGTTTGACTGTCAGGCGCACCTTGCCGGATTCGTCCATTTGGGTGTTTTCGAATGTTAAACCTTTTTGTGAGGCGTCGTGCCGGAGGCTATCGAGGGTATGCAGGCCCATCCAGGGCCGTGGTAAACCGGTAAATAGCCGGCCGGAGCCGGCGTCGGTGTATTCATTTTTACCTACCTGCAGGCGCAGCCACGGACTATGGGTTGTCAGGGCCGCGTAGGTGAAGGTGATGCGCCCGGAGCCGGCTATGGGTTTGTCGCCCAAGTGGCCGGTTATGCGGAAGAAGGTCCAGGCGCGCTGGTGCATGGTATCGAGGCGATGGTAATCTATAGTTATGCCGGCGGACCAGGGGTGTTGGAAATAGACCTGGTGGAGGATGTTGGTATTGGCGCTTTCCAGTTGCAGTTGCCCATCACGCCGGCAGATCAGCAGGCCTGGGATTCCGTGATAGTCTTTCGAAATATCTTGCGGAAAACACATCCTGCTTAAATCAGAATTATAATAGTTATGATTGACGGCATAGACTATCTGTTCTTTGCGGTCGTAGTAAAAATTTCCTTTATCATTGCGGAGAAACCGGCAATAGGAATAGCCCCGCTTAGTCTCCTGGGACACCCTGGGCATGACCGGTCCGGGAAAGCCGGCCGGATAGAAATATTCCACAACTTCGGTCTCATCATCCTGAGGCGTTATCGGGCTGGGGACGGGTACCAGTTGATTATCAGGTATTTCTGCTGATTGGTTCTGCTCGCCAGTCACACCGGCCGTCAT
Source organism: Sedimentisphaerales bacterium (assembly GCA_016930295.1). Classification (GTDB taxonomy): domain Bacteria; phylum Planctomycetota; class Phycisphaerae; order Sedimentisphaerales; family SM23-30; genus JAFGHE01. The sequence continues at coordinate 5,335 of JAFGHE010000301.1, read as the reverse complement.
CATGGCGCCGCCGGTAACTATTATACCTGCCGTCAGAACAGTTAATGCCGCTTTGGTTCCCAATGCGGCCGTGATGGTGGCGGCTGTGCCGGCCTGGAGGGCTTCGGCTGATACGGTCACGGCCGCGGCTGCGGCCTGGCTTTGCGCTGTGAACTTGCCAAAGACCACTAAGGCTATTATCAGAGCGCTCTTACTCATGCCGTTGCGCGAAAGGGCTTTTTCCAGGGCGACTTTGGCCCGGCTGAACTTTTTGCGCGCGGTGAACTGCCGGCATCCCAGATTTATGGCAATGGCCTCAAATGACATTTTCTGATAGACACGCAGGTTGATAATCATCCTCTGCTCCGGCTTCAGGGCCGTCATGGCCTGACGAACCGAGACAATCATTTCATTGACTATGGCCTTTTCCAGTCCATCGCCGCCGCCAGAGGCCATGTTATCGGGTAACGGCTCGAATCGGCCGTTACGCGGGTCTTTGAGGTGATCGCGAAACTTATTCAGGGCGATGCCCTTGAGCCATTGAAGAAGATGTTCCGGACTCCTGAGTTTATGAATATCCCGGACCATCACCAGCAGGGTATCCTGCACGATTTCCTGAGTTAAGGAACGATTCAACGTCATGCGCGCTACATCCGGTTCCAGTTCCTGCCGCATTAACTGGGCCAGACAATCCAGCGCCTCTTTATCACCCTGCTGAGCCTTCCTGACCAGTTCCGCTATGTCATGATTCTTTTCCATCTTACAAGACCAGTCTGATTGCAGAGCCAAACGTGACCGGCAATTTTGAAAATTATTAACTTATGCAGAGTTTTTTATTAATCAGTTGTGAGTTGTGAGTTCATGGTTATAACTTTTTTTAAAAGAGTATATGGGATCAATCTTGGGTATAAAAGTGGACATCCCAGTCGCAGATATATGCTCCAACCCTGGATTAAGTAAGTAAAAAAATCAGTGTCAATCAGTGTTAATCAGTGTCTAAAAATCAGGTTGCCGTAAAGAACCGATTGTCCGTGCCGCCTGGTCCGATGCGAACCCGGACGGGGCGCAGGCATCTGGGGCATCGTCCTTCGTAGGCCGTGCCGGATTTATTGCGGTATATACGCTGATAGGCCTTACAGCACTGGAACAAAACACTGATATATCTCCTGCCTCCTGCCTTACTTGCGCTAATTTCGACCTCTCGCAGGTCACCTTCCGGGCGCGGGCCTTCAATCCTCCTGCCTTCAATCTCCAAAATATAATCCGGCTCATTACCCATGCTATAATTATAATTTGAAATGAAATATATGACAACCCCTTTAGACTACGAAAAGTTGTGAGTTGTGAGTTGTGAGTTCAAGGTTATTGTTGATTTTATTATAGAATCCAGGCTTACGAATCCCGATCCGTAGTGATTTGACATTGGCATTCATTAACAACCAGTATTAGAAATAATTTCATGAGAGCACCGTTAATATACTATATAGTTAAACCATTTAATAGTAAGTATTTAAGTTGATTTATCCGGCACATAAAATCATGTTTCCGCCATTTTACTTTACAGTTTCAGCGTTGAGGTTTACAATCCTATATTGAGCCGGTAACAATATAAAAAGGTGAATATGGCTGGAAAAATCATTATTAACACCGAGCGGTGTAAGGGGTGTGGCCTGTGTGTGGGGGCATGTCCCCGAAACTGTATAGAAATATCAGGCACGTCCAACTCCATGGGCTATTTTCCTGCCCAGATGAGCGACAATGCCTGCACCGGATGTGCTATGTGTGCCCTGATGTGCCCCGATGTAGCGATTAAGGTCATGCGTGACAGCAATATCACGACTCTGGAGCCCACCTCTGATAAGAAGAAAAAAAAAGAACTGATTAAAGAGGCTTCCACATAGCCGAATTAACGTAATTTACTTTTTATCAGTTAGTTACGATTTATTTGTCCATATGAAATATTGTGTCATTGACTATCGTAAGATAATTTCGAGACATTTGAAAATAACAGGTATTTAAATTGAGTGAAAAAATCCTGATGTGTGGCAATGAAGCGATGGCCGAGGCAGCCATCCGGGCAGGTATGGATGCCTATTTTGGTTATCCCATAACTCCACAGAATGAAGTGACCGCCTACATGGCCCGTCGTATGCCGGAAGAAGGTCGGGTCTTTGTCCAGAGTGAAAGTGAGATAGCGGCCATCAATATGGTATTCGGCGCTTCTGCTGTCGGGGCCCGGACCATGACCAGCTCTTCGAGTCCCGGCATCTCCCTGATGCAGGAAGGCATCAGCTATCTGGCCGGGGCACGACTTCCGGCTGTGGTGGTAAACATTATGCGCGGTGGTCCGGGGCTGGGCAATATCGCACCCTCCCAGAGCGATTATTTCCAGGCCACGCGCGGGGGCGGGCACGGCGATTACCGTACTATTGTTCTGGCCCCGGCTTCTGTCCAGGAACTGGTGGAAATGATGTATCTGGCCTTTGACCTGGCGGACCTTTACCGGGTCACTGTAGTCATTCTGGGTGACGGATTTTTAGGCCAGATGATGGAGCCGGTCGATCTTGATAAACGACCGGCGCCACGAGATCTGCCCGTCAAAGACTGGGCCCTTACCGGCGCTGACGGTCGCAAACAGAATATTGTCCGGTCGCTGTGGCTGCAGGATGGGGTACTGGAGGAGATTAATCTGGAACTCCAGGCCACCTACCGGCAGATTGAAGCAAACGAAGTACTCTGCGAGCACTATGGTACTGAAGACGCCGATTTTGTGCTGGTTTCGTATGGAATCATGTCGCGCATCGTGCGTTCGGCAGTACGCAAAGCCCGCTGTGAAGGCATCAAAGCAGGGTGGATCAGGCCCATTACACTGTGGCCATTTCCTTATGAACAAATAAATGCCGTAGCGGATGAGCCCAGGATTTTCCTGACCGTGGAAATGAGTTACGGTCAGATGCTCGATGATGTCAAACTGGCCGTGGCCGGCAAATGCCCGGTTCTGTTTTACGGCCGGGCCGGCGGCGCCGTGCCCACAGTCGAAGAAGTACTCGGACAAATTAAAAAACTGGCCGTGCCGGTAGCGTAAAAGGTATTTATGCAGACAATATTTGAACGAACTCCAACTTTAAAGGATTGCCCTACTCATTATTGTCCTGGGTGCGGGCATGGGATCGCACATCGGCTGATCTCCGAGGTTATCGATGAGCTGGATATCACGTCTCGCACTATTGGTATTGCCCCGGTGGGTTGTGCCGTGCTGGCGTATAATTACCTTGATGTGGACATGATCGAAGTGGCACACGGGCGTGCTCCGGCTGTGGCGACCGGTATGAAACGAGTGCATCCGGATAAAATCATCTTTTCCTATCAGGGTGACGGCGACCTGGCTTCAATCGGGGCCGGGGAAATCCTCCATGCCGTGCATCGGGCCGAGCATATTACCGTCATCTTCATCAATAACGCGGTGTACGGCATGACCGGCGGCCAGATGGCGCCAACCACGGTGGAAAAGCAGATCACCCAGACCACGCCCCGCGGCCGGGACCACAACAATGAAGGATTCCCCCTGCAGGTATCCGAAATCCTGGCAGTCATGCCCGGGACGATTTATGTCGAACGTTGCAGCGTTTCCAATCCCGGCCAAGTACGTCATACCAAAAAGTCCATTAAACATGCCTTTGAACTGCAGATGAAAAACGCGCCCGGACTGTCACTGGTGGAGATCCTCTCCCCGTGTCCGACCTATTGGCGCATGAGCCCGTCCCAGGCCATGGAATGGATTGAAGAGGTCATGGTAAAAAGTTTCCCCCTGTGCTGTTTGAAAGATTTATCACAATCATGATTGAAACCAGTTTATATGAACAAGTCATCATTGCCGGATTTGGCGGTCAGGGCGTAATCCTGGCCGGCAAGCTGCTGGCCCAGATGGCCATGACGGCCGGTCACGAAGTCACCTACATGCCCTCGTACGGCGCGGAGGTTCGTGGCGGGACCGCCAACAGTATGGTCGTTATTGCCGACGAACCCATCGCCGCGCCGCTGGTAACGATCCCTGACGTGGCCATCATCCTCAACGCCGCCTCGTTCCATAAGTTCACTCCCCACCTGAAAACCGGTGGCCTGCTGATCCTTAACAGTTCCATGGTCCAGGAAACCGTGGAGCGCGATGATATCGAAGTTGTCGCCGTGCCGGTCGATGATATCGCCAATAATCTCGACAGCCCCCGCAGCGCCAATATGGCGGCCATCGGCGCCTACCTCCAGAAACACGGGCTCATGAATCCAGACCTTGCCGCCCAATGCCTGCCCGACGTCCTGGCCCAGCGCTACCACAAAACCATCCCGGTCAATACCCAGGCCATCCAAAAAGGCGCGGAATACGTTCGGGAACATTACTCCTGAAGAGATAAAATGGGGGAAAGGATTAATAAGGGCAGATATCACATGATGTAAGCCTGTTTGAAGTCAGGAATTCACAAAAGGCACGATAAAGCGTGAATGAACTCTCAGTACTACAGGGACTATTCAGGGCTCCTTTTTTTATCAGGAGTGAGGTTTCTTTACCCGGTTGGTAATTCTAAGGTTGAGGCTCTTTCTATAGCTTTATTGTTTGTATGGATGTACTGTTGGCACTTCCCTGATGAAGGGTAATGCGGGTGATTTCAGCCGGGCAGAAGGTTCGGGTGGGGATTAAGGTGGCGCCCAGGCCGCGGGTGGTGTAGATGACGGTGTCTTTGATGCGTGAGAGGCCGGCAAAATATTTGAACCGGGTGCGGCTGTGGGAGATAATGGGGATGCCGCCGGGCAGGCAGATCTGGCCGCCGTGTGTGTGACCGAAGAGGATCAGGTCTATCCCGGCCGCGGCCAATGGCTCGGCAACCTCGGGATAATGACAAATCGCCAGAGTGAATAATTTCGGATCCATGTTAAGTAATGTCTCAGGAATATCGATTGCTTTTCGACCCCAACAACATACGCCGCATATATTAAACTGCCGGCCGTTATGATTGGACAGTTGAATGGTTTCATTGCGGAGTACATTGACACTCAGGGTTTTCAGGTCCTGCATGAACTCCGTGGGATCGTGGTTACCCTGTACAGCATACACCCCTAACGGACACTCGAATCCATCGAGTAATTTTTGGCATACGTCCAGAGCAACAGTGGTCATGGGATAATATTCCAGGCCCTGCCAGGTCAGACCGGTCCGGCCGGGCTCCTGGTCCTGGCCGTAGATGGGATTACCGATCCGCATCTGATAACAGAAATCGCCGCAAAAAATGACCATATCGTTATCCCGGCGCATCATCTCATACAGGGATTGCTCATACGGGCCAAATTCCCGTGAATGGAGGTC
>JAFGHE010000300.1 GCA_016930295.1 Sedimentisphaerales bacterium | reverse complement strand
TGTGCAAACAATGAAAAACCGATAGAATTATAAAGAGTTCCCTGTACAGCGTACTCTTCCGTAAATTGACCTTCTGTAATGTGACACATTAACCAATTCATAATAACAGCCCTCAAATATAATTAATTATAAATTATATTATAAATATTTTATTATAATTAAATATTGATGTATATACCTGATTATATCAATAAATCGGAAAAATGTTTATTATTTCATGATTTAAAAGGAATTATGTAAAAAATCATGAATGTCCAGAAAAATACATCTCAATCAAAAGTTACTATTGTCGGTTGCCGGGATTATGAAAGTGATAATGTGGAATCCGCAGTGGGCAGGGTTTTTGAGTTGCTTGGTGGGGTGGGGGAATTTATCGGCAGGGGGGATTCGGTGTTGTTGAAGCCGAATTTTATCGCGGCTAAGGGGCGGGCCCGGTCGGTGCAGACGGATCCGGCGGTGATCCTGGCGGTAGCTAAGATGTGTAAGGATTTTGGGGCTCGGCCGTTTATTGGCGATTCGCCGGCCTGGAATAGTCTGAAAAGCTGTATCAAGGTTCTGGGTCTGGAAGAGCCGTTAAAGCAGATGGGGGTGCCGGTCAGGAAACTCAACAGGCCCCGGCGGATCCGGCTGGCTGGTTCGAGCTTTGGCATCAGTTGTGTGGCGTTGGAGGCGGATAAAGTCATTAATTTGCCTAAGTTTAAGACACATCAGCAGTTAGGAGCCACATTCGCGGTAAAAAATATGTATGGAGTGGTTTGCGGCAAAGAGAAGGCGTTCTGGCATTATGCCCGAGGCAGATCATATCGGCGGTTTTGCCGGATGCTGATTGAGATTTTTAAATTGATTAGTCCGGCCTTGACCATCATTGATTCAGTAGTTGCGATGGAAGGATCGGGACCGATCGGAGGCACGCCGAGGCCGCTGGGGTGTCTGATAGGGGGAGTTGATCCGATTGCCTGTGAGATGGTTTGTTCGCGATTGGTGGGATTTGAGCCGGATGATCTGCCCATAATCAGGGCGGCCCGCAAAATAGATTTTGGGTGTAGTGATTGGGATCAGATTGAGATAACAGGTGACGACTGGCGTGATTTTGTTTGCCCTGATTTTGATCCCGGGGGGAAAATGCCGCTATATTTTACCTTTTCCCATGTATGTCGGAGTGTTTATCGGCAGGCCGTACTCTTGACACGCGGAGTAATAGGGAAAGGCTGAGCATAGAGTTGCTTATATGGAAACAGACGCCGGCGTCAAAAGTATTTCGAACGGTTGTTTCTGGATTAAAAACAACGATTTTAAATGCCAATATCCACTTTTGACTGTGGCATCTTGACAGTAGCATCGAAACACTTTAATCAAAACGGTGGGGCGTTCCCGATATTAGTTGTATGGCGCATCAAAAAAAGAAAAAGAAGGTGAAAGGCAGTCCGATAGGGTTGCTGATTTTTCTTTTCGGGATTTTGCTGGGCCTGGTCTGGTACCAGTGGAAGGGTTTGGACCGTCTCTACTGGAGCATGGGGAAAGAACCGCAGCGCAAGGTTCCTACCAACGAGTTGGCGCTGTGTAAGAATATCAAGGTGAACAACTGGGTTGGTTATCGCCGGCGGGTGGTGATTACGGTGGACATCTATGCCAAGGCCGAGGAGGGCACGCGCGATCAACTGGAAAGCCTTATTAAAGAAAAGAAGGAGGAAATCCAGGACCAGATCCGCTCGGTCGTGTCAGGCGCATCCTTTTACCAGATCATCGATCCCTATCTGACCGATATCAGCGGCCAGTTGCATACGGAGATAGACCAGATCGTCGGACCTGGAAAAATCGATAAACTCCTGTTCCCCCGCTGGCACATCAGTGCCCCCATGCTGAGCCGCCACAGGCTCCAGCCGGACTACCTCCCCATCCATATCGCCCTGGCAAGTTTTTAACCATCAAGAAACCAAGGTACGAACTGATAATATTAAATATCAAATAGTAAAACTACATATTAAAATTAAAAAAGAAGGCACAAAGGTGGAAGCGGGGGCGGCTAAAGTATTATCTTCCTTCCAGCCATTCATTGGCAAATAGCGTCAGGTCCAGGATATCGATGGTATCATCGTCATACAGGTCACAGAGATCGTTCCAGTTCGGCCAGCCGTCGCTGCTGAGCCAGGCGGAAGCGATAGCAGTAAAATCTTCCAAGCTCACACCGTCGGGACAGACAAAATCTCCGATACCGTACTCCAGGCTTAATTTTGGATAATGTACAGCGTCTGTACAGATTCGCCAGAAATCATTAGAGCCGTTTATGTTTTCTCCGACGAAATCCCATCCGTAATAGATAAAAGTATTTTTAATTTTCATATTTGTCGTTGATTCCCCAATGACATTTGGATCATTATCATTTCCAATACCAGTAAGCCCCATGTTTACGGTGTTATCCCAGAAGGAATAGTTGTAAATGTTACCACTTACATTTGATCCCACTAATCCTCCCACATTGCTATTGCCATTGAGAATACCCGCGGCATAACAGTTTGAAACAATGGATCCTGCCCAGGTGTACCCTATAAGTCCACCGACATCCTGATCGCCCCACACATTACCTTTTGCGTAACAATTTGACACTTCTCCCGAATTTCCGCCTAACAGTCCTCCGGCATACTGATCAGTTGCCACAGATCCTACTGTACCTGTGGCATAGCAGGAGGAAACCAGACCACAATGATTCATTCCAATTAATCCACCGATATAGTTACCGGAACCGAGATTATCTCCCGAAGCAGAGGAGTTTGAGATATTCGATAAAGAGTTGTATCCTATGAGTCCACCCACATACCAGTTGCCTGAGATATTTCCAGTTGAAGTACAGTTGGTAATGACGGTATTATCAGTGCTTTGTCCTACCAGCCCGCCGACTTTCCAATTTCCACCGCAGGTACCGTCTGTATGGCAATTATGGATAAAGTCATTTGAACTATCACCAATGAGTCCCCCTACATTGCTGTCAATACCGTTAATCGTATTAAATGTATAGCAGTTGGAGATAGTGGCATTCCGGCTATACCCGGTTATACCGCCTACGGGACCATACCCTGTGAGTACGCCTTGGGCAGAGCAGTTTTGGATGATGCCGGCGTTATTATATCCAACCAGAGCTCCGACGTAATCGCCCCCGGTTATAGAACCTGAGATATAAGAATTATCAATAATACCCGAGTTATGTCCGGCCAGGGCGCCGACAAAATTAGATGTGTCGCTATCAATATTAACATTGATTAATCCCAGCTTATGAATTTTACCTTGCTGGTTCACTTTTCGAAATAAGCCGATATAGTGAGAATCTGCCGGGATGACATTTAAATTTTCAATCGTGTAACCATTTCCGTCGAAGTTTCCCGAGAAACCAAAAGCGGGATTTGCCATAATAAAAAAGTTTACTTCATTCAGGTCTATGTGATTTAGCAATCGGAAATGTTTATTCATAAGCCGGTAGTTATGACCTATCTGGTTAAGGTCATTAGCATCGGCAATGAGATAGGGATCGTTTTCTGTGCCGGCGCCGCCCGAAAAAGAGGGTAGATTCGGCAGTGGATCAAGTTGCCACCAGAGGACGGGATAGCTACTTTCTCCCGAAAAGCCCCAGTCATCACTGGGTCCGTTGATCCATTCGCTGATAAAATCCCAACCGGCATTGGTATAGGTTGTCTGGGTTTGCATGTTTACCGTGGATTCTCCAAAGATATGATTAGGGTCTTCCCAATTCCCGATCGGATTAAGGGTGGGATTGATCTCCTGATTCCAGAAGCAATTTGTGTATATTCCGCTGTGATCATCATATCCCACCAGCCCGCCGGTGATATGGGTACCGGAAACAGATGCCGCAGTGAAGCTGTATTCAATATTACCGCCATCGTTTTTTCCTACGAGCCCGCCAACCCAGTCATTACCGGTAACACAACCTAAGGCATAGCAATTTGAAATGGATCCATACCAGTTATATCCGACCAGTCCTCCAACCGTATCATTACCAGTCAGGGAACCGATAGCGTAACAGTTACTAATAGTTCCGTTGAAAAGTCCCGCGAGAGTGGCTACCAGATTTCCTGTTTCAGTATTTATATTGGCATTAGAGATACCGAGGTTGATTAATTCGCCGTTGTCAACATATCCAAAAAGAGCAACAAAATTTGTGCCGGCAGCATGGTAGATAAAGTTTGAAATTACATGGCCATCCCCATTAAATTTTCCCGTAAATTTAGTGATGGTATTTCCGATGATATTAAACATCGGCCTGCCATCCTGGCCGTCGAAGGGGGACAGATCAATATCGTTGGTAAGCAGGAAGTGTTTGTCCCAGTGTTCGGCGTGGGCGCCGATGTCTTGCATGTCGTTGGCGTCCTGGATGAGGAAGGGGTCGGCTTCGGTCCCGGAACCGGACCAGAATTGGGCGTGGGTCGTGACGGAGAGGATCGATATTAATAACATGGCAGGAATGAGTTTAGCTCTGGCCAAATCTGGATAGATAGAGATACTATCAGGAGGTTGGCATGATAGGTGTATCCGGTGGTTTGCACGGCCGACACGGCCGTGGTACAGTGATTTCAGGTGTGCCTGGTTTTTCATCTGGTCCTCCTTTACTGCTGTTTTGAGCGATTTCGGCACGGCCGATACGGCCGTGACACCGGCCCAGGGATATATTATTTATTTTGTGACAGACAGTTACATTTCCGAATCAAGGGGTACAGGTCCTCCATGAACGATAATCTCTGAATATAGAAGGCCCTGTTATAATACTCGAAAAATGCTGAAAAGCAAAGGGAAAGTTCAGGTAAGAATATATTGCTTATGGCTGGGATTGGGAGTAGAATATGGGGCTGGATGATTTGAGAGCGAAAAAGGCGTGTTTAATTTAGATCCCTGCCTTCGCAGGGATGACAGTATTAGACATGACATCCTTGATTTGAAGAGGACTATACGGTGACGGAACAGAGATTTGATGAACGGATTGAAGATCAGTCGATTCTGGATGAGTTGAAGGAATCGTATTTAAATTATGCGATGAGTGTGATCATCAGCCGGGCTTTGCCGGATGTACGGGACGGGTTGAAGCCGTCGCAGCGTCGGATATTGGTGGCGATGAACGATTTGAACCTCGGGCCGCGGAGCAAGCATCGAAAATGTGCCAAGATTGTTGGTGATACCAGTGGTAATTATCATCCGCATGGGGACCAGGCGACCTATGGTACACTGGTGCGTATGGCTCAGGGCTGGAATATGCGGGTGCCGCTGGTTGGTCCGCAGGGCAACTTTG
>JAFGHE010000299.1 GCA_016930295.1 Sedimentisphaerales bacterium | reverse complement strand
CCGAGATTGAGGACGGTATCCATCATGCCGGGCATGGAGACGGCGGCCCCGCTGCGAACGGAGACCAGGAGCGGATTGTCCGGGTCGCCGAGTCTGGCGTCCATGGCCTTTTCGAGTTTGGCCAGATTCAGATCAACCTGTTTTTGCAGGCCTGCGGGCCATTTTCCGCCGGAGGTGTAATAGGCGGCACAGGTATCAGTAGTGATGGTGAAACCCGGAGGTACCGGAACGCCCAGATTGGTCATCTCAGCGAGGTTAGCCCCTTTGCCGCCGAGAGTCAGTTTCATTTTTGCTTTACCTTCAGCTTTACCGCTGCCGAAGAAATATACCATTTTCATGGTTTTTTTTGTTTTGGTAGATTTTTTACTCTTCTTAGCTTTCTTAGCTTTAGCCTTGGCCATTGCTTTTCTCCTAATGATAATTAAAGGGTCATTAAACTCGAAATTTTAATATTGGCTGTATAAGAGCCGTTATAAAACAAAATATACGTCTTTATGGAGTGGCATGGTATGTATTGATGGCGGCTGTGTCAATGGAAAAGATTTTTAAGAAGGCATATCTGGCTTCGTCGCAGGACTTCGCCGTGACAGGAAGGCACAGAGGCACACCGGCACACAGTACGAATAGTTGTGAGTGGTGAGTTTACGGTTAAGTGTTAGTTTAACTTTATGTAAATAAGAGCTTTATAAATATTTTGTCACGAATGAACTCTAATTTACACAAATATATCCGGCCATGTAAAAGCAGAAAAACCACAAAATAGCTCGATTTTATCCTGATCGCCAGATATAAATGGTAGCCACGATGAAAATGAGATTAAGTTACTTAATAATAGTATTGCTGTTGCCGAGTGCAGTATGTCTGGCAGTAGAGCAGGAAATTCCTAGGCTGACACAGGCAACTGGTCGTCCGATTGCGCCTACACTTATTCAGCGATTGACCTATAAGTCAGGTCCTGTTATCCCGGGTTTGCGTGAAGGGGCAATCCCGCAGGGGCTGGCCTATTCCAAGAAACACAATACTATTCTCGTGTCTCATTACTTTAAGAAGACATGGCCGTCTTGTGTATCGCTCATTGATCATGGTAGTGGTAAACTTGTTCATGTTCGGGCATTGAAGGAAAGTGATGACTCCTTTCATTTTGGCCATGTGGGTGGGATTGCCGTGGATCCCAATTCTGCCTGGATTGCGTCTGAGGGATATGTTTATCAGTACCGTATTATGGATTTATTGGGCGGTAAAGAACATGCACCGCCGGTAACGCCGATACGGCACAAGGTGGAAACGCAAGCGTCATTTTGTACCTATCATAATGGCATTGTGTTTGTGGGTGAGTTTGCATTCGGGAAGAGGTACCCGACCGATGTTTCTCATCACCTGGAAGACAGGAAGCAGGTCAGGAAATATGCCTGGGTATGTGGTTATGAGACAGACAAGGGATTTGCGGCGCCCACCTTGATACTTTCCATTGGCCAGAAGGTTCAAAGCATGCATATTGACAACGAACATATCTTTCTGAGTATTTCGTATGGAAGAAGGAACTCAAGTGCTATTGAAGTCTATAAGAATCCGTTGAGTGAACCGCCTCACAAGAGAGTGGAGCTTAAAGAGGGTATTGTTGTTCCCCTATGGTTTTTGGACGAAGGTAATTTGCTGAAGTCCATTGATTTTGCGCCCATGTCTGAAGGTTTGACTGACATTGACGGAGAACTTGCGGTTTTGTGTGAGTCAGGGGCGAGTAAGTATCTCAAAGGTGGTAAGGGGCCGGTTGATACTATTATCCTGCTGGACAAGAAGGAACTGCTCGATAGGAAACCAGAATAAAACAGTGTCCCAACTCATCCACCTAACTCATCCATGAGGATTAAGTAGATCAAGATTAAGCACGCGTGAGATGTACCGCTCAGGCCCACTAAATCTCTTTTTTGTAAATCCTTCCATTTTCTGGTTGGCATCGTTGACGATTTATCAAAAGATCTTTCCCAAGTTTTCTTAGTATATCGAATGTCATAAATCCGAATGAGATGGCCTGAACCGGATTCTGCCGCGAGTGAGGGTGAAGATTTTTGTCGGGAGTTCGGGAGTTTTGGTTTCACTTGGATATCGGGAAAACAGATAGGGTATATGCTTTAGATTTAAAAACTTTACGCAAATATTGCGATAAAAATATTACAGAACGCAATAAATGCATCAGTAAACGTTTTATCGGCAATAATATGAAAAATTTACGCTATTTGTGTGATTATTTATTGACAAGGTTTAATATTTGTGGTAATATTTTCATTTGAGAGTGTTGTATGTGGTAATAGGTTGCATACAGTATGTAACCACTTGTTTTTAAAAACTTTATCAATTATTGATGGAGGAAAATGTAATGAAGAAAGTAGCATTAGTATTACTTTTATCGATGGCTTCGATCGGTTACGGCCAAATTATGATTGGCGATTTTGAAACCGGTCTGGCGCCGTGGGCCGGTAATGCCGGCGCAACAATGACACTCAGTACCGTTGGTGTGACAGAGGGCTATCAAAGTGCAAAAATCCAACCTGCTGCTACTGGCTGGCAGCAATCCGCCATGCGTGATGGTGTTGTGGATGGTTCCTCTCATCCGATTATATCCCTGGACGTTACTTGGGTAGCTTCGGAATGGGTAACCACTGGTGGTAACTGGGTCGAATTAAAAGAAATAGTGATAAATAGCGGTGCTGGATGGACGCAAGTTGCTGCCACTGATCCGGTCAATCCTTCCTATCCCGGTGGTTGGGACCCTGATTCTTGGGGTGCTGAGCATACCCGTACCCTTACCTATGATTTTAGCGGCATGGATTGGGCTACTGCTATAGGTGGTGGCTGGATGCAAATTATTCCAATCACGAATATGTCTGATGATTTCACTCAGATAGGTGGATACTATATTGACAATGTACAGTTAATAGTTCCTGAACCTGCGACCATGTCATTACTGGCGCTGGGCGGTTTGGCTCTGCTCCGCAGACGTCGTTAGTCAAATCACAATCGCAAGTACTTACTTGAGATTGAATACAAGGGCTGAATTCGGGATATCCTGAACAAAGCCCTTTTTTTATGCGCCTGGGGAATTGGAATAGTCCCCGTCAGAGTATTCCTGATGAGTTTTTTAGACCCTGTGATTGAAGGGATTCAATAGAAGCCTGTATGTGGAGAGGGGGGATGATAAACTTATTATTTCCAAGTAGTTATGGTTTTAATGGAGGTATAAGGCCGGGCAGATGGATATCAAGGGGGATTTTTGGTAAATCGCGAAAATAAAAATAAGTTGCCTCATTTATGAGAATGAATTAAAATAGAAGTTTTAAGGGAGAATGGGGGTATGTGGTGGGTTGGGGTGAGAGTATCGCCTGACTGTGATGCCAGAGGGAAGCGTAGATGCTGTAAGGTATTTTATTACAGCAACTTAAATAATACTCATAATGAATTAGATAGTATAATCGTTTTTCGATAAAAGTTCTGTATCAATAAATTTGAGATAATGCTAGCCAAACGAATTATTCCATGTCTTGATGTCGATAAAGGCCGGGTGGTCAAAGGAGTGAAGTTTTTTGACCATCAGGATGCCGGTTCGGTAATGGATTGTGCGCAGCGTTATGAGGAGCAGGGGGCGGATGAACTGGTATTCTATGATATAACGGCCAGTCATGAGGAGCGGGAGTTGACCCTGGAGGTATTGCATGAGGCGTCGGAACGTGTTTTTATGCCATTGACGGTGGGGGGCGGGGTCCGTGATATTGAGGATGTGCGTTTGATGCTCAACAGCGGGGCGGATAAGGTGAGTATTAACAGTGCGGCAGTATTGGATCAGAACCTGATTAAGCGGTCGGCGCTGCGGTTTGGGAGTCAGTGTATTGTACTGGCGATTGATGCCAACCGGGTGAAGTGGGATGGTCAGGAGGTGTGGGAGGTGTATATCAACGGGGGTCGCAAGCCCACGGGGATCAAGGTGATGGACTGGGTGCGCAAGGGCCTGGCGGATGGGGCGGGTGAGATTGTACTGAATGTAATGAACGCGGACGGGACGCGGGACGGCTATGACCTGGAGATGACGGCGGCGGTCAGTGAAGCGGTTCCTATCCCGGTGGTGGCCAGTGGCGGGGCGGGCAGCCCGGAAGATATGTATGAGGTGCTGACCCGGGGCAGGGCGGATGCGGCCCTGGCGGCCAGTATATTCCATTTTGGACAGTATTCGATTGGTCAGACGAAACAATATCTGTACGAGAGAGGAATAGTTGTTAGAATGGACCGGGGTGGCAGCACGTGCAACGCAGCATAGCAGGGCCCCAGACGATTCGCATTGACATACTGAAAAGAAATAATCCGGCATGGATTGTAATTTAAAGCATAATGAGGAAATCAGGAATTTTTGTAAGTACTATTGAGGATTTCAAGGAGTATAAACATTGGGTAAACAACCGCTGACAAAACAGTTGGCCTCGGGCGAAACGCCGCAATTGGACAAGTATTTTAAGGCGGTAATCAAGGCGCAGGCATCGGATATGCATCTCAAGGGTGATTCGGTGCCCCGAATTCGTTCGGGGGGTATGCTGCGTCATGCCACGGGCGATCCGATTCCGGAAGAAAAGCTGGAAGAGATGATATTTGAAATTCTTTCTAATGATCAGAAGGAATTTTTCATGGAGAACGGGGCCCTGGATTTTGCTTATGATTTTGGTGGTTCTGATCGATTTCGGGTAAATATATTTCGTCAGCGAGGTAAAGTATCTCTGGCGGCTCGTCGGGTGAGCAGTGTGATTCCGTCGTTCGAGAGCCTGCACCTGCCGGAAGTGGTCAATGAAAAGATTGCCATGTTTCATCAGGGTCTGGTGCTGGTGACGGGAGTGACCGGCTGCGGTAAAAGTACCACGATTGCGAGCATGCTGGACAAGATTAATCATAACCGGTCCTGTCATATAATTACTATTGAGGATCCCATTGAGTTTGTGTACCAGGATCAGAAGGCGCTGGTCAGTCAGCGAGAGGTGGGGATCGACGTTCCCAGTTACGAGGATGCGATGCGGTCGCTGATGCGTGAGGATCCGGACGTGGTTTTGATTGGTGAGATGCGTGATTACCTGACGTTAATGGCGGGCTTGCGTGCGGCCGAGACCGGTCACCTGGTGTTTGCGACGCTGCACAGTACGGATGCGTATCAGACGATTACGCGTATGCTGGATTTAACCCCTCAGATCGAGCGCCATATGGTCCGTCAGGCGCTGGTGGGTAATCTGCGGTCGGTGATATCGCAGCGTTTGTTACCCAGTATCCGCAAAGATATTCCGCGGGTGCCGGCGGTGGAGATTTTGATCATGAATGCCTCAGCGCAAAAGCTGCTGGGCGAAGAGCGGGAGATTGATCTGCCGGCGGTTATCCGGTCGCACTATACGGACGGGATGGTCGATTATACGGAGTCCCTGCGGCGGCTGGTGGAACAGGAGTATATTGACCTGAAGACCGCATATAACTATGCCCCCAAACCGGAAGCGTTAAAGATGGCCATGAAGGGTATTCGCACGGGAACTTCCGGTATATTATAAGCGTTATAAGGAGAGAGTGATTTAATTATTATTTGGCAGTATTAGTGAATTTATACTCATCCGCACGAGAACAGGGAGCGGCGTATGCACAATGAGTTGTTAGCCCAGTCGATACAGATGGGCGGTTACATTACGATATGGAAGTTACTGGTATTTATTATAGTATTCATCCTCTGGGCGTGGATCGGCCAGTGGTTGAATAAGGATGCGAAAGAGGTCAATACCAATCGTACGTTCTGGAATGAAATATACCTGGCTATCGGTACGATAGGACTGGTGCTGTGGTTTATGCTTCCGGCGGGATTTCTGGTGGGGACATTATTATTCCTGGTTCTTTGGGCGATGACGACGATTATTTATATATTGCATCGAAACGTGCGGGTTCCGGAAAATCAGACACTTCTAACCATGAGTCATATCAAATGGCTGTTATCTTTTGAAGAGAGAAAGACAAAGAAGAAGTCGCAGCGTTTAATATTCATTTCGGTGAATAATAACGAGTTGCCCCGTCCCTATAAGGACGAAAAGGAATATGCCGGTTATGTGGCGGCGGAAGCCTTGTTACATGATATGTGGCGGCGCCGGGTGAGTGATACGGTGTTAGTGCCCCAGGGAGAAAATTATATACTTCGTTATATTATCGACGGTATTGCCACAGATGAAGGCGAGCGTAGTCATGAGGAAGCCGCGGAATGTATTGACTATCTCAAGAAGGTGGCCGGCCTGGATGTGGAAGATCACCGCCGACCTCAGGCGGGCAGTTTTTTCACCATCCGCACGGGGGAAAAGGATACCGGCTGGCGTATCAATACGTCCGGCAGCACCCGCGGAGAGCAATTGCGTCTGGAACGCATAGAAGAGAAAAAGGCGATTAAGCTTAGCGCCCTGGGTTTTAATCCCGACCAGCTGGCGCGACTGGAGGAGACGATAAAAATAGCTGATGGTGTCGTTCTGGTTACCGGACCGAAGAATAGTGGTATCACTACCACCATTTACAGTATGATACGGCATCACGACGCCTTTATTCAAAACATTCATTCATTTGAAAAAGAATGTATCATGGAACTGGATAATGTCACGCAAGGTCTTTTAAAGAGGGGTTCGGAAGCCTCTTCGCCGGCCCGCCAGTTGCAGAGTGTGCTTCATACGGATCCGGATGTCATCATGGTGGGTTTTTGTGACGGGCCGGATATGGCCCAGATATGCACCAAGTCGGCGCGTATGGGTAAAAAGATGTATGTCTGCATGGATGCCAATAGTACATTTCAGGCGTTGCAGGAATGGATTAAAATGGTTACGGACCATAAGAAGGTGGCCGAGAGCCTTCGAGCGGTAATAAATCAAAGACTGGTACGGATTTTATGTGATGAGTGTCGCGAGGCTTATACGCCGGATGTCAATATGCTCAAGAAGCTGAATTTGCCTGCTGATAAGATCAAGCAGTTTTACCGCCCCCCCAGCGAGATCGAATATGACAAGCGTGGTAATCCGATATTATGTCCTCGCTGTCAGGGTACAGGGTATTACGGCCGGACGGCGGTTTTTGAGACATTATTTGTTTCCGATGCTCTGCGCAAACTGCTGGAAGAAAATGCCCCGTTAAATATGATTACCACCCAATGTCGTAAAGAGCGGATGCTTTATTTACAAGAGCAGGCCTTACGTGCAGTCATCGAAGGTGTGACGAGTATTCAGGAAGTGCTGCGGGCGACGAGCAAATGATATTTTCAGGGCCGCAGATAAAAATATGCATATAACAAGTATAGTGACTGGAGCTTGGATATGATAGCAATCGTAATTCTATGTGCCTTAACTTTATTATTAGTATATTATCAGGCCTTAAAAGAAGGTTTGTTTAGTTCCATGATCATGGCGGTTGAATCGGTGGTGGCGGCGATTGTGGCATTGAATTTTTATGAACCGCTGGGGTCGGTACTAAATAATTTTAGTGCCCTTTTGGGTAAGATGGGTCCGCAGGGTATAAGCATGTTGGGTGTTTTTGTGTTGACGCTTGTGTTATTGCGTCTGCTGACGGATCGGATAGTCAAGGGTAATATGATTTTCCCGGACATGATGAATAAGGCGGGAGGGGCGGTATTTTCATTTATTTCGGCTATGACGATAACCGGAATGATGGCCCTGGCGATTCAGAGTATGCCGGTGTCGGCGGTGTTTCTGGGATTTGACCGATACGGTGAGCAGCTTGATGCGCCGGAAGCGGGCCGTCAGTTATGGCCGGGTGGTGACCGTTTACTTTTGGCGATGATGAAGCAGGTCAGTACTCATTGTTTTGCCGGTCAGAACAGTTTTGCCCAGCAACATCCGGATATGTTATACGAGATGTATTTGAATCGGGTAGTCCCGGCGGACCAGGAAGGCAGTCGTAAAGAGGCCGGAGCTGATGTTCTGGATGTACGTGGTGCATGGGTGTTGGACAGGGAATTTAGAGAGGCGCCTTTACAAAGCGGAGAGCAGTATATAGTGGTGAAAGTATATATTACGCGTGGTTCAGGGGAAAGGGGTGATCGCGGATCGGTGGATTCTGACGGAGCGGTTCGATTTGGCCGGGGCCATTTCCGGCTGGTGGGCTATAATCCGGCCGAGCATAATTCCCCGGGAACCAGCCAATACCCGATAGGTATCATCGAGCCGGATGGAAGCGGCCTGGAACTATTGAGTTTTACGGAGGGGCAATATTTCGCCAGTGGTCGATCACCCGAAGTGGATCTGCTGTTCAAGTGGCCTAAAAGTGTGCCGCCTCAGTATATTGAGTTTAAACGTTCGGCACGAGCCGGGGTCAGAATCGGAAGCGAAAGTGTGGAATCAGAGCAGCCGTCAGATAATCAACCGCCGGAGCGTCAAGAGAGATTTCGTTAGTATGATATTTCAGGCTGGAGAAAAAAAGGAATATCATAGCCTGCGGGTAGGAACCATTATCTGACAGGAATCGAATATCCTATGTTTCAGCGTCGGCTGGTAATATATACAGTCTTATTTTTACTGGCGATATTTATATTAGTCACGCGTCTGGTGTGGTTACAGGTAGTCAATGGTCCGGCCTATGTTCTTGAGGCCGACCAGTTACTGGTCAGTCGGCCTCAATGGCTGGATACGGTCAGGGGAAGCATATACGATTGCCGGAAACGTACACTGGCCCAGGATCATTTGGGTTTTCAGCTCTGCCTGCATTATAAACTCACCCGTCTTTATGATCCGCGTTATTGGGACTATGAAGGGATTTCCTACCTGCGTCGCAGGGATAATCAGGGAAAAAGTGTTTTGGATGCGGAGCTTTATGTTCAGGATTTGCTGGGGAGTCAAAAGAAGCGTGCGGATGAGCTTATCCGGGATCTGGCGGATATTATTGATGTGCCGGTCGCCGCTCTGGAGGAGGCTATCGAAGAGATAAATGACCGGATTTATATTTTGTGTACGAGTCGGGCCCGCTATAAGTGGTATGAAGAAAACGGTCTTTCTCAGGAGTATGAATCCCAGTCCAATGCCGAGGGGATAGAGGCGGATTTTGCCCGGCGTGTTCCTGATGATGGGGAGAGATTATGGCTGACCTTTAAAACCCGGGTATGGGAAATGACAGTGGCGCAGCCTGTCCTTTTTAATCTGGATCAGGAAACCGCACTTAAGGTGGAAGATCGTTTTGTGGGAGCATTTCTGCCGGGACTTTCCCGTCAAAATCGGCCCATATTGGTTCGGACGGGTAAAACCCGTGTGTATCCCTATCAGGATGGCGCCTGCCATATCATCGGACAACTGGGGCCGATACCGGATCTGGTTAAGGGTTATCCTGAAGACGGCACGCCGTCGCCGGGGCAGTTAGAGGCGTATTATCTGGGCGACCGATGCGGGGACTGGGGCATTGAATATGTGTTTGAAAGGTATTTGCGGGGCCGGCGCGGCTGGATCAAGAGGGATATAGACGGGAATGTTATTGAAGAGATCCCCCGGATTATTGGTTCGGATGTGGACCTTACCATTGACATTGAGCTGCATAGGAGTATTCAGGAGATTTTTGAGGGCCGTAACGACCGGCAGGAGAATTATCGAGGCGGGGCGGTGGTGATTGATGTGGTAACGGGTCAGGTACGAGCCATGGTATCTGTTCCCACTTTTGATTTGAATACGTATTGGTATAAGAGTCAGTACAAGAAGATACAGATCGAGCAGCGGGATGAATACTGGTATAACCGGGCTTTGAGTATAGTCTATCAGCCGGGTTCGACGATAAAACCGACCATGCTGCTGGGATTACTGGAAAGCGGGGTGATTACTCCTCAGACGGAATTTGACTGTTCAGTGGCTAACAAAACCTGGTCGGGGAAACCGGACCAGATTCATAACCATGGTCTTTCGGATACGCGCAGGGCGATCAAGGTGAGCTGTAACTTTTATTTCATCATGTCCGGGCTAAGGTTTGGTGCTGAGCGTATGGTGGAGTGGCTGAGTCGATGTGGATTTGGGCGAGCGATACTGGCCTGGCCTGATGTGTATACGGGTGAACGAGCGGAGCGGGGATTTTCCGAGACCAGCGGATACATAAGTCCGCTGGGCCGGGATTATCCCGGTCTTTATCATCTTCGTTTTATGAGTGTGGGGCTTAATCCTCTTTCCGGGTCTGTTTTGCAGATAGCCAACAGCATAGCCACAATTGCCCGGGACGGTATGTATTTAGCGCCTACCTTGATGATCCGGCCGGGGGTGGAGCGATATCCGGAACGGATATGCAGTTTGGAGAGTGTCCGAGAGGTTCAGGCCGGGATGGAGGCGGTAATTTATGAGTGGGGAGGAACCGGGTATGAGGCATTTAATCCGGTGGCGTGGGATAAGGATCAAGTGAAGCTGTATGGCAAGACCGGCACCACGGATAATTCTCTGTTTGCCTGTTATGCCAAAGCTTCCGACGGGCGGTGTATCGCCCTGGCAGTGGTGGTCGAAGTCGAGGAAGACGGCAGCGACGTGGCCGCCCCCCTGGCTCGGGAAATCCTCAAGGCCTGCGCCCGCCACGGTTATATCCCCCAGCCTGTCTATGATGATTCTGAATAGATGCTACCGTCAAAAGTAAATTTTACCAGGGTAAAATAGGCTCAATGAGTCAGAATCAAAGCTTCAACATACTTTTGACGCTGGCGTCTGAATAGAAATTTTCAAACATAAAAACGTTTCCTTTGTCCTTTGACGCTTATTCTCAAGTAGATGACTTATGTATTTTCACCGCGAGGTTTGTAAGAAAATCTGCCTGGAGGATTAACTTTAATATATACTTCTCATTATTATGTCCTTGAAGGATAGGAATTTATCTTCTTTGTATTTAAAATCCCGGATTGGTTCTATGGTCCGCTTTTTTCCCAGGTTAAAGATAATATTATCGGACTTTTATATTTTTTATCCCTAAAAATATTCTTGATAAAGGGATATAAAGAGGTATTATGATTTGAAAGAGTGGTTGTTCGGCTGGGTGGTGTTGCCCGGCCCAACCGGCAGATCGGGTCCCTGGGGCCCAGGAGTTTCTTTGTAGGAAAGGCAGGTGTTGTACATGAAAGTGTCTATTAAAATCATGTTGTCTCTGGTGGTATCGGCGATACTTTTAAGTGGAATTGCCTTTGCTGAGACAGGTCATTATCCGCTGGGTGTGGAAGGTATCAAGGCGGCCACGTTACCGCCTCCGGGGATGTATTTAAGAATATATAATTCATTTTATACTGCCAATGAACTCAAGGACAGCGGTGGCGATGATTCCGTGGTAGGGCTTGACCTGGATGCGTTTGCTTTTGTTCCCAGATTCATCTGGATAACCGAGCATAAGTTCCTGGGCGCTGATTACGGTATGGATGCCCTTATCCCGTTTGTTGCTACGGATGCCCAAGTGTCTCCGCCTGGTACCTCTATGTCCGATAGCGATTTTTGTTATGGCGATTTGTTTGTTGAGCCGATTGACCTTGCCTGGCACGAAGAGCGTTATGATATCGGGGCGGCTTTTGGTGTGTGGATGCCGACCGGTAAGTATAACAAAGCCACGGCCGATTCTCCACTGAATGAGATGGTATCGGCGGGCAAGGATTTCTGGACCTACATGTTTACTTTGGGAGGTACTTACTATCTGGACGAGGAGAAGACCTGGTCGGCATCGATTCTGAGTCGCTATGAGATTCACAGCCGCAAAGATCATACGGATGTCAAGCCGGGCCAGAACATTCTTTTTGAGTGGGGTGTAGCCAAAACGATCTATCAATTCCTGGATGTGGGTGTAGTCGGATACAGTCAGTGGCAGTTAACCAGTGACAGTGGCTCGGATGTCACGTGGGATAAAGGTGTTCATGACCGCGTGTCTGCGATCGGGCCGGAATTTTTGTTATTCATGCCGAGCAATAAGGCATTTCTTTCATTCAGAGCATTATGGGAATACAGTGCGGTTGATCGTCCTGAGGGGACGACATTGACATTAACGTTTACACAGATTTTTTAAGGATTGGCACGACTTTTTTGTGTCCCCCCTTAAGGTAAGGAGAAACGAATATGGCTGTAAAGATATTTTTAGCAGAGAAGGATATCCCACGTCAGTGGTATAATCTGGCGGCTGATTTGCCGACGCCGTTGCAACCCCCGCTGGGTCCTGACGGGAACCCGGTGACGCCGGATATGCTGGCGCCGGTATTCCCGATGAACCTGATAGAGCAGGAGGTCAGTCAGGATCGCTGGATCGATATTCCTGAAGAGATACTTGATATATTATATCGCTGGCGTCCGAGTCCTTTGTATCGGGCCAAGTATCTGGAAAAAGCGCTGGGTACGCCGGCGCGGATATATTATAAGAATGAAGGCGTGAGTCCGCCCGGTTCCCATAAGCCGAACACGGCGGTGGCCCAGGCCTGGTATAACAAGCAGTTCGGTATCAAGCGGCTTACCACTGAAACCGGGGCGGGACAATGGGGCTCTGCTCTGGCTTTTGCCTGTGCACTGCTTGATCTGGAATGCAAGGTTTTTATGGTTCGGATCAGTTTCGACCAGAAACCGTTCCGCCGGCTCATGATGGAGACCTGGGGCGCCGAATGTGTGGCCAGTCCGTCTGAGGAGACCAACGCCGGCCGAAATATTCTCAAGGAGATGCCGGATACGCCCGGTAGTCTCGGCATTGCCATTAGTGAAGCGATTGAAGCGGCGGTAACGGATACCAGCGGTCAGACGCGTTATTCACTGGGCAGTGTGCTGAATCATGTTATGCTGCATCAGACCATCATTGGCCAGGAAGCCAAGAAGCAACTGGCAAGTATTGGCGAGAACAAGGTTGATGTGGTGATCGGCTGTGCCGGCGGGGGCAGTAATTTTGCCGGGCTGGCGTTTCCGTATGTTGCGGACAAGATTGCCGGGGCCGATATCAAGATTGTGCCAACGGAACCCAGTTCATGTCCCACTATGACTCGTGCTCCCTTCAGCTATGATCATGGTGATACCGCATGTATGACACCACTTTTGCCTATGTATTCACTGGGACACACCTTTGTTCCGCCCCCCATTCATGCCGGTGGTCTGCGTTATCACGGCATGGCGCCGCTGGTCAGTCAGGCGATTGTGGAAGGCTTGATGGAGCCCATGGCGTTACATCAACTGGAATGCTATGAAGCCGCCATCCTTTGGGCGCGTACGGAAGGATTTATCAGTGCCCCGGAGACCAGTCATGCTATTGCCGCGACCATCAGAGAGGCCAAGCAGGCCAAGGAAGAAGGCAAGGAAAAAGTTATTTTAATGAACTGGAGCGGACACGGTCTGATGGACCTGACCGGGTATCAGGCGTTCCTGGAAGGCAAATTGGTGGATTATCCATTGCCGGAAGAGGAATTGAGTAAGTCAATTCATGTTATGGATAAATTGCCCAAACCCAGTATGGCTAAAAGCGGTAAGTGGTAATACTGATTCCCCCAACAGGGGATTAATCGAATTAAATGGCAGGGAAACGGCAGGCAGGCCTTTTGGCTTTCCTGCCGTTTTCTGTGCAGCAGAGGTGGCTGCCTGAATATTCTTGTATTTTAAAGACGCGGCGGTTATAATATCAATATGACTATTGAAGAAAATGACAAGCGCCTGATACGATGCCGTATGCTCGGGCATGAGGTGGATTTCTCCTATTGCCGTCAGGTGGGCAAAGACATACCCTGTCGAAAAATTCTGGATTGCTGGTTTGAATATTTTGATGTGGAGACGTTTATTCGCCGGCATTATACCGAGGAGCAGATTCAGAAAATTCTCGAACCGCCCCGGCCCAAAATAACTTCCATTATCGATCTTATACAACAGGCCCGGAAAAATATTGACCCCAACGAATAAAAAACACTTTTTACCTGTGGTCTGTTTAACAAGAAGATATATCCATGTTGGTTCTTATAAACATTAATAAGATGGTTCCTCCCATAGCGCCGATCGGGCTGGATTACATGGCCACCGCGGTCCGCAATGCCGGGATCGAGGTTGATATTCTTGATTTGGGTCTGAGTGATGATGATTCCCGGGTGCTTCGGGATTATTTCACGGCCCATGATCCGCAGTTGGTTGGAATATCGTTTCGTAATGTGGATGACTGTTTCTGGCCGAATGCCGAGTGGTTTGTTCCCGGTCTGACGGATTTCATAAAACAGATACGAGACTTGACTTCTGCGGGGCTGGTTCTTGGCGGTGTCGGCTTTTCCATTTTTGGCCGGCGGATTATGGAATATACCGGTGCTGACTATGGTATTCGCGGCGATGGTGAACAGGCTGTTAGGTCACTTCTTGATGAGTTGCAGGGGGCAAAGCGATGGGACCGGGTGGAGGGATTGATCTGGCCGGATAAGGGAGTGCTACACAGCAATGCGCCTGCCTGGCCGGAAGATTTGTCTTTACCGGTTCAACGGAATGCGATTGACAATAGTGTTTACTTCAGAAAAGGCGGTCAAATCGGTCTGGAAACCAAACGGGGATGTAATCGCCCCTGTCTGTATTGTGCGGACCCGCTGGCCAAAGGGACCTCTCTGAGACTGCGGGCGCCGCAAGAGGTGGCGGATGAAGCCGAAATTCTGTTGGGCCGTGGTGTTGATGTGTTACATCTTTGTGACTCTGAATTCAATATTCCGCGCAGCCATGCATTGGCTGTGTGTGAGGAGTTCAACCGGCGTTCCATCGGAAATCGGCTCCGCTGGTACACTTATATGGCGGTGCTGCCGTTTGATGCGGAATTGGCCCGGGTTATGAGACAGGCCGGTTGTGTCGGCATTAACTTTACGTCTGATTCCACCTGTGAGTCCATGCTGAAAACCTACCGCCAAGCCCATGGCCGGGATGATCTTGAATCCGCGGTTCGCCTGTGCCGGGAAAATGGTATCAAGGTGATGTGTGATCTGCTTTTAGGCGGGCCGGGTGAAACGCCGGAAACTCTCACGGAGACGATCAATTTCTTTAAACAGATAAATCCGGACGCGGCCGGAGCGGCCCTGGGCGTGAGAATCTATCCTGATACGGGAATGGCTCAGTTAGTCAGGCAGGAAGGCGTGTGGGAAGATAATAAAAATATCCGTCGCAAGTATGACGGGCCGGTCGATTTTTTTAAACCGACCTTCTATATCTCCTCGTCATTAGGGCAGCAGCCGGCGGAACTGGTCCGTGATGTGATCGGTAACGATGAACGTTTTTTTGAACCCATGCTGGAAATCGAGGCAGTGGTCCGTGAAAATAATGTATCGTCGGACCACAATTACAATAATAATATTACCCTTATGAATGCGATTGAACATGGTGCTCGGGGTGCATACTGGGACATTTTACGGCAACTTCGCCGGGGCTGATGGTATTTTCCGACCTGTCATGTTGATGGGCCCGTCAAAAGTAGATATTGGCAATTAAAATCGTTGTTTTTAATCCAGTAACAAGCGTTCGAAATACTTTTGACGCTGGCGTCCATGTTGAGTTGACAAAACTCGGCATAATATTTATAACCCTCTTTTTTAAAATCACTTACAACGAAATAATTCTGATGGCCAATCAGATGGAATCGAAACGATATTTATACCTATGAAAAGAAAGGTATTATTAAAGGAGTGAGGTCCTATAACCCGATAAATTCGATAAGGGAACGTGTAAGTATATAAATAATTTTCCCGGCGGCAGGGCCGTAAGCAAAATAGGCCTGACATTCAGAGGTAAAAGGTGACTGAAATTTGAGTTTTATATGTTAGTAAGGACTACTAACAAAATAGAGAAATGGATTTCTAAAGATGAAACACACTTTAAAACAATGCGGTTATTTACTTTTTTGGGTATTATTTTTAGGGTTGGCATCGGCCGTGATGGCCCAGACAATGGATTTTGAGCAATCTGTTTCGGGATCCAGGTCGTTAGATGGGGGATTTACTGACGGGAATAATCAGACCGATAGATATTCACTGCCTGTAGTTCGTACCAGCCGTATGAATATAAATTATCTGGTCAATATGCCTGTCCACATGATCAGTCAGGTGGAATTATGGTATGGCCAGGGGTGGCAGGGTACCTGGCAGCTTTATGATTTTGATACGGATAAAACCAGTCCGATAGAATTTAAGACGCCCAGTGAAGGGATCTATCGGTTTTTAGTAGTAGTAGTAGATCAGATGGGGCGAAAATCATGTCTTGGTAGTCAGCAGTCGGATGTTCAGATGTTGGGAATTCCGGATAGTGTGCCGTCTCAACAGGTAGTATTTATTGATTATACTCCCCCCAAATTATATCTGCAGAATCGTCCGGTCCTGGTAGAAAGGTATGATAAAAGTCTGCCCAGAGAGCTCAGGATTCGCTGGTCCGGTTTTGACGCTCATTTGGAGAAGAATCCGGTCAGGCTGCATTTTCAGACGCAAGTGAATGGGCCATGGGAAGTATTAAGTCTGTCTCAGCCGCCCACGGGTGAATATGTCTGGGAGTTGCCGCCGGAGATGTCTTCGTCGATCAGGATAAAAGTTGAGTTAACTGATCAAGCGGGGCATAAAGAGATAAAATATACAGATTGGGTTTATGTGGGAGGTAATGACGCAGGCAGTCAGACGCCGCCGGTGACATCTATAGAAAATAAAAAATCTTCCATGCCTTTGGAGCAAGTGAGTATTCCGCCCAAGTCGGCCGGTCCTCCGCAGCAAAGCCAGTTTGTATTCAAAGATTCCAGTGAGCCGGCGGTAAAAACTGTCAGTCCTGCGGAGAATTATTACCAGCGTGGTGTGTTACATTCTCAAAGGGCGGAGTGGGACAGGGCGATTGCTGCGTTTCGCAAAGCCCTGGAGGAGGATAATGCTTATATGCCGGCCCGGCTCAAGCTGGGTAAAAGTCTATATCGGATGAATCAATTTGACGAGGCACAGGAGCAATTTTCGCTGTATCTGAAAGATCAACCGGACAATCTGCCGGCCCTGTACGACCTGGCATTGACCTATGCGGCCATGAACCAATATGAACTGACCCGCAAGACAGTGGAACAATTGATCAGGAAGGATCCTTACAACGGGCAGGCCTGGCTGCTGCACGGCGATGCATCAGCGCAACTTGGTCTTAAAGAAGAGGCTATAAAAAGCTGGGAAAAAGCAACTCAAAGTGATCTGTCCTTTATTGTGAGGGCCGCCCAGGAAAGGCTTGAGAGTTTGCAGCCATAATCGAGATGCCGGCATCTAACTTCTTTTTAATTATGAGCTTAACAGATTATCTTGATAAATTTTGGCAACCTCTTATAATAGATACCACCGTCAAAAGTGGGATTGGCATTTAAAATCTTTGTTTTTAATTCAGAAGCAACCGTTCGAAATACTTTTGACGCTAGCGTCATAATATGAACTAGAAATATTTTTTATATTTAAAGATACTATATATATGGAAAAAAAAACTGGTAATTCAGTGAATAAAGAAGCATCTTTTTATCCGATGGTGGTGATATACGGAAAAGAACGCCGTCGTTGTATTGACATCCTGGATGAGGTCGTAACCGATGCATTAAATGGCGCCGACGAACAAATGGCACTGAGCACGTACGATGGTTCGGATGTGACTCTGGCAGATGTATTGGATGATCTGCGTACGCTACCGTTTCTGTCGGATCATCGGGTTGTGGTGGTTAAAAGTGCGGACGAGTTTATCAGTGAATATCGGCAGGGATTAGAAGAGTACCTGGAAGCGCCGGCATCGACCGGGATTTTGATTTTGCAGGCCGTGTCGTTTCCGGGCAATACACGTCTGGCCAAAAAAGCCAAAGCGATAGGTAAGATTTACTCCTGTGACCCTGTTCCGGTTAAGGACCTGCCGGGTTATCTTTCCCAGTATGCCGGAGATCACTATCAGCTCAAACTTGATCGTGACGCGGCCGCCATGTTGATCGAACTGGGTGGTGATGAAGCCGGTATGCTCGTCAATGAAATCGATAAAATCGCCACCTATTTGAGTGGTCATAAAGACAAAGGGGCGCGTATTACCTGCCATGAGGTTGAATTACTGGTAGGCAATAACAGGCAGTATAATGTTTTTAATGTTATTGACGCCATGAGTCGCTCGGATACGGCCACGGCCCTGGATTTGCTGGATATGATGCTCACTCAGGATAGAGACGCGCAGTTTCGGGCGGTGGGCGCCTTTGCCTGGCATTTTCGACGTCTGTATCAGGGTCGGATACTCCGGGAACAGGGGGTCGCCGAGTCAAACATTGTCAGCCAGTTGCGGGTATGGCCCCATTCCGTCCAGCAGCAGTTTTTGCGACAGGTTCGCATGATGGACCTGGCCGGTCTGGGAGCAGTGCTGCAGCAATTGATGCGCATTGATCTGGCCAGTAAAACCGGCGGCGGCACCGTCAGGACCGGCCTGGAGAAATTTATATGTCATTTTTCTCATTCCCAGCAAGGGCAAACAAAGGTATAATACGTTTTTGCAAAAGACATTGCATCATGAAATAAATTCGTAAAATAATTCATTAACAAACCCAATCAGCAGGGAGGCTCGATTGATATGAGTACTTGCTCAAGACAACAAGGATGTTCGAAAATAAAAAATGGATTCCTTTATGGAATCGACTTTTTTCTGGTTTTTCTGGTATGCCTGCTTGGCGGTTGTTACGGCTACTCGGGATATGATGTCATAGACACCTCCAGTAGGGCGGACTATCAGGCTCCCCAGGAGAATCAACCGGCTGCCTATCCACCGAGTGATAATAGTCCTTATCAGGTTACCACCCATGAAACGAGTCCTTATTATCGTCAGGATATTTCCAGCCAGGGTATGCAGCGCAATCCTTATCAACCTCTTTCCCCTGTGCCGAGGGCCGGCAAGCCTGTCCCGGCCGGAATGAATGAGTATGTTGTTTACGATCCCCAACATCCGAATGCTGATGAATATGGGAACGTCCATCTGACGGTACGTCAATCCGAAAGAAGGGCGGGCGGTTATATGCCGGAGGACAACACCCGTTCAGCAATGAACAGCAGTCCAACCTGGAATTACCAAAATTCGACAGGACGGGACCAGACACTGACAGGCGCCGGAGGGTATAATCCTTATCAGGCTGCCCCGGCCAGGGATAGCTATCAGGACAGGCTCTCTGCGGCGCAGCGGCCCGCAGTAACTGGAGTTTCGGTTACGGAAATTAATGCCCCGGGTACTGATATGCCATCGGTCCCTAAAACATTCGCTTCCCTGAATTCTCCCATGACAACATCGCCGGAGGTGTCCGGTTCGTTAACCGGCACTGCCGGGGCCGGTAGTTTCAATTCACCTGTTCCTGCCCGCCAGACCGCGAATAGTTCCCAGTGGTCAACGGAGAGTACACCGGTCAGTCTGTCACAGACAATGTCCAATGACATGACATCGGCCGGGTCAATGACGGATTATAGCACCCCGGCGGGCAGTTATACCGGTGGTATGGAAAATTTCAGCGCCGATACCACCCGGGATTATCCGGCTCTGAAGATGAGTGATTCCTCCATGGTGGTTACCGGCAATGATTTAACCCAGCCGGCTCTGGCGCCTCATCAGCTGGAAAGAACATTTGGTCAATCGATTAATATCTATAAAATGATAAACGATCTGGAAGGATATGTGAGCAGTCATCCGGACGAACTTAAGGCCCAACTGGCGTTACGACTTTTATATTCCTCTTACGGTAAGGATGAACGGGCCTTGACCCATATGCCTTCCCTGAGCGGGGATCAAAGCCGGGCGTTGACTCTGGCGCGGGCCATGCTTTTGACCGCTCAGGCTACGGACCCGGATGATCCCTATTCAGCGGAAACGGCCAATCAGGCACTGGAGGCACTCAATCAGCTTAGCGAACAGGTCGCGGAAAAAGCGGACCTGATCATTCCCTGTCTCAAAATTTGTAACAAGGTGAACGGCTTTGGTCAATATGAAGAAATTTCGCCGGAACAGTTACAAGCCGGCCAGCCTCTTAATATTCTGGTTTATTGTGAACTTCAAAATTACAAGAATAAAATGAACGAGGAAGGAAAATACTACGCCGACCTCCATGCCGAGATAACTCTTTTTGATGCCGGCTATAAGGTCCTGGCCCAGCTCAAGGAAGATGTGACCGATACCCCGTCATTCAACCAGCGACATGATTTCTTTCTGCGCGGTCCACTGTCAGTGCCGCAACTGGGAGCGGGCAAATACGAGATCGTAGTGGTCATCGAAGACAAAACCGCCGGCAAACGAGCCCGGCCCCAACGGTACCAGTTCGAAGTTAAATAAACGTTAAAACAGTTCAAACGTTCCGGTCAGTCTGATATCTCTGGATGAGCTTCCTATCTGAACTTCGAATATTCCGGGTTCGGCGTACCATTGGCTGCCGGAAACATCATAATAGGACAGGGCACTAAGGTCGAGTTCGAAAGTGACCTGCTCTGTTTGTGCCGGGTCAAGCAGAACTTTAGTGAAGCGTTTAAGTTCTTTTTCCGGACGATCGACACTGGCGGCGATATCCCTGATATAGAGCTGAACAATTTCGGCGCCACTGCGAGAGCCGGTATTTTGAACTTCACAGGTTACAATAACCTTTCCATAGGTTGACAATAAGCTGTCATCAATATTCAGATTACTGTACTGGAATGGGGTATAACTAAGTCCGTGCCCAAAGGCAAACAGCGGATTAATGGCGTATTTATCAAAATGCCGGTAACCGAGATAAATACCTTCCGTGTACACATTGCCGGGATAGTTGCTGTAACAGGGATGATCGGACCATTGCCGGACAAAAGTCATGGGCAGTTTTCCAGAGGGATTAATTTCGCCGAAGAGAACATCGGCAATGGCGGTCCCAGCTTCCTGGCCGCCATACCATGCCTGCATCATGGCGGGCACATCATCAATCCAGGTATCCATCCCGACCTGCGAACCGGCAATCATAACAACTATTGTATTTGGATTCGCTGCAGCAACCTGCTGGATCAAGGTTACCTGTTCACTGTTGAGATCCATGGAAGGCCGGTCAGAACCTTCACCTTCCAGGCTGCTCG
This sequence comes from Sedimentisphaerales bacterium, assembly GCA_016930295.1. Classification (GTDB taxonomy): domain Bacteria; phylum Planctomycetota; class Phycisphaerae; order Sedimentisphaerales; family SM23-30; genus JAFGHE01. Next base: position 9,085 of record JAFGHE010000299.1, on the reverse strand, counting down.
ATAAACCGGCGAAAACAATAGAAATATCGGCTGCCGTTGCCGCCGCGATAGCCTCGTTAAGAAGCTCAGTGATATTGTTCCAGCCGAGGATCGCCACGGCTTCTCCGCCGTTTTCATAGTATCTCATTTCGATATTATAAGTGGTAGCCGCATCGAGATACACCGAGTAGGTATTGGTTTTAAGGGCGTGATCGTTCCAGTCGTCGATCACCAGGCCTCCGTTAATATATAAACGCACGCCGTCATCGGTCGCGGTTGCAATATCATACCAGTCGGAGACAGGCACATTGAGTTTACCGGTCCATCTAACCGAAAAGCCATCACTGTTAACCGAGCCGTCGGGAGATCCGGAGCCCCAGTCGAAATCAACATTCAAATCGGTCCGGGTAAGGACAGGGCTGCCGGATAAAGTTGTATTGTTGTAGTATTCTCCTTGCAGGCCGGGACCGCTATCGTCAGGTAATCTCAGGTATGACGAGTCGATCGCAGTTGGAACTGAATCGGAGCTGGGAGCACCCAGTGCCTCTAATAGGGTTGTACCGGGGCCGACTAAGTTTTGTATGCCCTCTAACGGACCTATGGAATAGAAAGGAGTTACGTACGAGCTGCCGCCACCCCCGGTTCGGGCATCTTTGTAGTTCGGGCCGATCAGGGCGATGGTCTGTGTGGTGTTTTTATCAAGGGGCAGAATGTCGCTGTCGTTCTTTAAAAGCACGATGCCATCCTGGGCTATTTCCCGGGCCAAAGCGCGGTGTTCTATCATTTCGACATCAGGGGCATTATTGGGCTGCTGCAGGATGCCGCTGGAGAACATGGCTCTGAGTATTCTTTTTACTTTATCATCGATGGTTGCTTCTGTTACGTAACCGCTGGTGACGGCAGAAAGAAGCTGGCCGTTACCCCAATAGGCGCCCACGGGAGAAGCGCCGTCCATTTCAAGGTCTAAACCATTGTTAGCCGTATTAACGGTGCTGTGTACCGCTCCCCAGTCGGAAACGACAAATCCTTTGAATCCCCATTCGTCTTTAAGGATGTCTTTCTGTAGATAGCTATTTTCAGTACAATAAGCCCCATTCAGTCGGTTGTAGGCCGTCATAACCGCCCAGGCTCCCGCTTCGGTTACCGCGGCCTTAAAGGCGGGCAGATATATTTCCCTCAGGGCCCGTTCTGATACCTGGATGTTGATTGTCGTCCGGTTGTACTCCTGGTTGTTGGCAGCAAAATGTTTGGCGCAGGCTATGATGTTTTCAGATTGGGCGCCGGAAATGGTGGCCACTGCCATGCGGGAGTTCAGGTAGGGATCCTCGCCATACGTCTCGAAATTTCTACCGCCGTGAGGTACCCGTACAATATTCATGCAGGGGCCAAGCCATACATGGCGGCCTTTGTTCTTCCATTCCTTACCCATGGCAACGCCGAACTGTCGGGCCAAATCGACATCCCAGGTGGAAGACAGGGCTATACTGGCCGGAAACGCGGTGGCCTGGTCCCAGCGAATACCTACGGGGCCGTCTGCGAGGTTCAGTTCAGGTATTCCAAGAGTTGGAAAGGATCGCAGGTTCATGGCAGTTTCGCCGTACAGAAAGGTTGTTTTTTCCTCCAGGGTCATTGCAGCAATAAGGGTGTTAATGTACGTTTCAAAATCATCTCTATACATGCAATTGTCGTCGGATTTAAGAACGATTTCCCAGATAGAATTACCCCAGGGAGTGGCGCGCAGATTGCAGTATATTCTTATATAGCGGGCTGATTGAGTGCCAAAGGATATGTCATCAGGATATCCTCCGGTTCCGCTGCTGGTTGAGTAAACCGATGTCCAGTTGGAGGCGTTATTGGATACTTGGATTTGATACTGGCTGGCATAGGCGGTTTCCCAGTATATTTTTAAGCCGAAAAAAGTTCTTGTTTCGCCCATGTCTATTTGTATCCATTGGTTATCTGCCCAGTCACTTGACCATCGGGTATAGAAATTATTATCAAGGGCCATTGAAGGAGCATACTGGGTATCCTCAGTACTTGATGCGGTGGCCGTGAAATTACATTCCCAACCCAGCCATTGTTCAGAAAGCCTGGCAAAGTCTTGAATATCAACATCGCAGTCATCATCGGTATCCCCGTGACAGGGGGCAATATCAAAATCAAGCCAGTGTTGAGCGAAAATGAAAAGATCGTCAATAGTGATGTCGCCGCTTTCGTCAAAATCACTTTTAAGCCGGGCAGAAGAAATAAGGCACATAAGCAAAACGAAGATAACAGCTAGAAAAAGGATTCTTTTAGCAACCATTGCTAACTCCTCAAATCTGGAAATGTAAACAGGATTACCTGATATGTCCCATTTACACGGTTAAAAAGCATCATTTGTTCCATACGGTTTCTATGATTTTACATAACTCCATGTGAATTGTCAAGATTTTCCTTCTCTGAGGCAGTTTATCGAAGATTTCATTCTTGTCATTTAAGTTGTAGTGTAACTATCTAAATTGCATTTTAAGTTATTATGCACTGATCCTGATCAGGAATTATTTGACCGGGCAATCGTTGGGAATTCCCGGGCCATGAGGTGGTTCCTTGATCATCCACCATGTTTCCAATATTTCCTGGTCATCATAATTCACTGAGTAATCTCGATTAAAATCAGCGCTGGCATCATACATTGTATGGGGATAGGTTGTGTCAAAGGCAGCCGCCAATATATCCAGGTCAATGGCGCCCACCCGCCAGAAGCCGGTTTTACTGTTGCCTTCCAGGGAACAATTGGCGTCACCATGACACTGCATGGGATTATTCCAGGCTATAAACCAGGGGCCGGAGTTGGGATCACAGTCTTCCGGGCAGTTAGTCGGATTCTCCGTGATGCCGCATATTCCATCGCCGCAGATATCCTCGAAAGTCGCGTCTTCCACTTCACCAAACAGGGATCCGCCTGTCTCCCCATTTAAGATACGATCCTCTTCAGTAGAGTGGGCAATAGCGGCGTCCACCAGCAACTCTGATGAGTCCGTAGTTCCTGGAATTTTCATATCACTTGTTTCCGCATAGGCCAGCCGAATTCGAATCCAGCCGATCTCATCCGTCTCAGCCTCATCTTCAAAAAGATGGAACTCACAGGCATATGACCTTGAATCGATGCCTGCCGAATCCGTGAAGGTCTCACCATTATCATAAACACCGTTATGATTGCTGTCGGCAAAGGGTTCACCCAGGGTGTATTTTTCATCTCCTCCGAAGGTTTCGGGAGCTATAATCACATCTTGAAGTACCCAATCGTCAGTATCTGACCATAATTTATTATCATTCCAATCCACCCAGATATTTAAGATCAGGGGTTTCAGGCCGGCGGGATCTTCGTCAATCAGACCGTCAGCATCGTTGTCCTGGCCGTCGATGGGGTCTTCGTTGTTTGCGCCATCCCGGTCGTCATCTACTTCAGTGGCATGGTAGCGGCCCTTGCCACCACTTGCCGGCGGGGTAGAAAGAACAGAAAACTCTTCGAGTGTACCGGGATTCTGGGGATCATTTCCCATACTATCGACTTTAATGGTATTGGGTCCATCCTCACCATCTGATCCGTCGCCGTCGTCATCCACTCCATCAGCATATGGGTCTTCGTCAATACGGCCGTCACCGTCGTCATCCTGGCCCATCAGGTCATAGCCGCGGGCAGAGATAGTGCTATGGACGGTGAAGCAGAGTTCCACCCTCTTTTGTTGCAGATCATCCGGGAGATGGAATATCGTGTAGTCGCATATTGATCCCTCATCCAGATCCAGATTTTCCTCCTGGCAGCCGTTTTCCTCCAGTCCCAGATTGGGTTGCCCGTCCTGATCGGCTGAGGCACTCTGTTGTGTCAGGCAGGCATCCGGCTCGCGGGACTTATCCACAGCAAGCCACTCCTTGTAGATGTCCAGATGGCGGGCTCCCGCATTGTCTTTTAGGGTGGGATATTCACCTGATCCCTGATCCGGTGCGTCGCCGAAATCTGAGCCGATCAGGTAGTCCTCCACTTCTCCAAAATAAGCGCATCCCATATCCAGGAAGAGATTCGGATCACTTTCAAGGAATTGGGAAGAATTAAAACCAGCGTCTTCGCCGTAATCCAGACGAAAGCGGGCCCAGAGTTCCTCGTCACCGATCACCGCCGGAAGGGTGAATGTCGCTTCAAAAGTGGCACAGCGACCGGAAGGAGAGATACTTTTTCTGGTTACATCAGGGTCGTCTTCCACTTCGGTCCATGGTCCTGCAGGATTAAGTTGTAAGCCTGTCAATACATACTCCTGATTGAAAAGACCCCATATCCCATTGGTATCCCAATCAATCCAGGCGTTTACATAAAGGCAGCGATTAGGATCGTCATTATAGCGTCCGCTGTTAGGATCGGAGACGCAGACAGTAAATTCAACTTTTCCTTCCTGGCCGGGTATATAGGTCAGGGGGAAGAAGACTACTCCGTCATCGAATCGGTCCAGATCTTCTTTTTCATCGGCCAGCCTGATATTGGCAGTACCATCCGGATCGATGCCGGCATCGGGATAGTTTGCCTGATCGCCTCCGTAATAGTCATCCAGAGCGATTGCGTCCGGTTCGGAACTTACCGATTGGACAGAAGATCTATCCGGCTTTCCCAGCCATTCCAAATTGGTGTTTATGTGGCGAGCCCCTTCATCTTTCAAGCTAGAGGGATACTCTGGCGGCGCATCGCCAAAATCAGTGGGGGTGATCTCGAAGACAAAATCGTCGAAAACCACTCCCGGCACCTTGCCGTCCCGCATCTTTTCCAGTTCCAGCTTGAGGTTAAAGAAGGGGGTATCAGCCCCCGTCTGATCCGGCCGGCGCAGACTTAGGGTTTTGGGTTGATTGATGTCGTTACCGATTAGCAGTTCGTCCCGGGTGATACTAAAGGTAATGATATATTCACCCTTATAATTGCCGACCGGGATAACGCCGCTGGTGGGGTCTTCTTTAGGGATACCCATCCTTACTGCCTGGTCGGAGCGGACTCCCGCATAGGCGTTGATCTCATCCGTTACCACCCCGGCGCCTGCTCCATTGCCATCCGGCAGGATAGCAGCAGTTTCCTTAAGCTGCACGCCATTAATCCAGACGCTAGCTCCCTTGACAGAGGTGATAATCTTGAATCCGTACCAGGTGGTTTCAGATTCATCAATAATTCGCTCACCATCGCCGTCCGTATTGTCGTCGTCAAGGCTGGGAAACTCCACACTTCGATCCGTGGCTAGACCTCCGTTAGCCACGGACAGGATGGCTTTCCAGACATTGATTCGACCGTGGCCGAAGTAAGGATCGACCCCGTCACCTGGATTGTCATTAGGACGAGCTATATTATTTATAACCGTGTTGGCATTTGAACCAAGGTCTTCGGCGGTCGCTTCGACAATTTCGATAATCTGTAGAGGAGTAAACCTGTTTGCTGCTATACGCATGTTCCTGTCTAAATAGATCATCTCTGCCGAAAGACCCGCTACGGTAGGGGCTGCAAAAGATGTACCGGAGACGGGTCTTAGGGTGCCGGATCGATCAGGAAGTATGACCTGACGGCCGCGAGCAGCTACCGAAGTACGGTCTCCAAAATTGCTGAAGGAACTCAACTGTTCAGGTTCTCTTACAGCCATGCCATCGGCGTATCCACTGGTCTCACAGGCAGAAACAGCAACAACTAAGGGGTCATCCGGCATCCGAGAGACCGGCCCGGGTGCGAACATTGCGGGATACACATTTCCCACATTCTGACCATCATTACCCATCGTGACGACCCAGATCTTGCCGTTTAGTCTGGCCTGGTTTACTATATCAATAGTTCCTCCTTCGATCTGTGCATTGATAAAGGAATTCTGCCGGGCGATATTGCTAGAGGAAAATGAGGTATTGACCACCGCAACTTGATTATCTCGGATAGCCGCTAGAATGGCATAGTTACCGGTATGCCACGTGCCGGTTCTTCTCATGGGTCTCACTATTACATGTTTGCCCGGTCCCAGTACTAAATTACCCCGAGCGGCAGCCGCGGCAGTTACGCTGGTGCCATGACTGTTTGCACTATCACCAATATCACTGAGATCAAGATTCAGGGGATTATTTGCCCCGTCCACTTGAACTCCGTTTGCGTTGAAACGTAAAGGATTTTGATATGTATCGGATATCCTGAAGAGCTCATTGCAGGGAACATCAGCGTAGGTGTTAGCCAGAGGGTTGCCGGCGCAGGGATCTGTTCCATTCCCAAGGCCGCGGTCAACGATAGCCAGTCCTGCTTGTTCTCCCTGCCATTGAGCCCCTAAGGCGGTCTGGATTGCTTCAACCAGCCGATGGGCGGCAAACGTATCCATTATGAAATCATAACGGAAGATGCGAAGTTCGTTTGTATTGTCCGGCCCATCGAAATCAAAACAGCCATTAACCCCTGTCCCGGCCGTACACTGTGGCCCTGCGCTTTCTCGATAAGTGTTGCGCAGCCTTAGAGGGAATGTCTCAGCTGCGATGGTATTGTCTTCCATTGTAATGTTCGGCAGGACGGCTTCGATAAAAGGCAACTCCAACTGCGCCAGTCGCTGCGCTATTTGGAGAGGGGATTCACCATTGGTGATCTGAGTTCTAACCAGCCTGGTAGGGACACCGATATCCAGCGGGATAAGCTTTTCCCGACGGAGAAGATGGTTGATGGCATCGAGGACCTGAGGGTCGGGATTTTCAAAATAGGCATCGTCCGTGAAATTAAGCATAAGCACCTGGTCTTCATATTCCACTTCTGTTTCGGGATCCACAATTGAATCGAACTGGAGGGTAGATACGACCAGCGTATCATCGGTGTAATTCAACATGCTGGCTGACTCGTAGTAAGGTTGGCCGTCTGAAATAACCGTAACAGTGATCGTATTATTGTCAATAAGCACCGGAACCGTGGCAATAGCGGTACGGGCCGGTGACAGCAGGTCGCTGATGAAAAGGTCCGTAAGGTCTTGCGTGGGGATGTTGGGATCTGTACCGTCAAGCAACACGGTGACGTCGCTTATGGGAATATCACTCGGCAGAGTAATCATGATATTGGGATCAATGGTCGGTACAATGGAATAATTTAGCGGTCTGAAACCCTGATCCGTGAATACTTTGATATCCGGTCTGAACAGACCATAACTTTCCGCAAAGACGGCATAATCAGCTAAGCTGACGGTACCGTTCAGGGTAAGATCGGCATAATCACAGCAGTTGGGATCATTCAGGCAATCCGTATCCAGCCAGCGTGAGGCGAAAATCTGTAAGTCCTCCAGATCCACTTTATTATCACAGTTGATATCACCGGGGATAATCATACAGTCACCGGGTACACATTGACCCTTAAGAGTAATATTTGGAATTCCCATAATTATAATGCTTAAAATCGTGACTTTCGATAAGCAACCCACGTAAAAAAGTTTTACTCTGCCTTTCAATTCCATAATACAATCCTCCTGTTTAGTAGATTTAAGAAACGAACTTAACTTTATCCGGCGAAACTGTTTAGCCAGTATTATGTGCAATTTAATAATCACATTTTTATATACGCAGAAAAGATGGACTTCGTCTGCTATGTCAAGGTGTTGTTGTTTGAGATATTTCCATTGCTGAAAAACCTCGTCGACTTATCAGATGATACATAAGAAGACTGAAATGTCAAGGAAAATATATGCCGAACATTTTCAGGCGGATATGAAGATACCAGGAGATAATAAGACGTGACACTATGGAGAAATAGCCAGGCTGTGAGCAGGCGTTTTATTTTGAACATGCTCACAGCCTGAAGTATACATACGATTCTATTCTATTTCCGTGAGCCATTGGGAGGCGAGGATATTGATGTCGTCCAGGTTTACTTCGTTGCTGCAGTTCAGGTCGGCATAATCGATGCAATCAGTTGTGGGGGTAAAGAAGTAGTCTTCGGTTTCGCCGATCCAATAGCCGTCTTTGGGTCCGGAGCCCCCGTAGCCCGGGCAGTCTGAAGAGAGCTTGGGTGGGCTCCAGGGTTTTTCCGAAAGTGTAATTCTCATCCAGATGGGGGGAACGTATTCGGAATCATCCGAGATCCAGGGATGCCGGCACAGGAAGGGGGGAGTGGTCATCTGATGGATTCCCGGCTCCAGTTCGGTCAGTACCTGGTTGCGTACGGCCCATTCTCTTACCCAGCGGGGTTTGTGTGAGAGTTCGCGGGGCCAGTGGCATTCGGAAATATCGTCCCAGTCGCCGTCGCGATTCCAGTCCAGCCAGACATTAACATAGAGATTTTTCAAGGGGCGTTGCACGGACACGAGGTAATCGAAACGTGTTCTCCGGCAATGGGGCAGATTCAGCGGTACTTCCACGCCGTCGTCGGCGCCGTCCATGTCGGCGAGGTCTTGGGGCGGGATGATGTTATTGGTGGGATCCTGGTCGTAGCCGTAATCGGCTTCTGTTTCTTTGGAGACTCTCCCTCCCAGGTGAGCGACGCCGGCAGAGTGCCAGTGGATCGGGCCATACGGCGGGGAGCCGGTTTTATACACCGTGGGATAATGCCCCGGAACAATAACCGGCAGGGGGCCCATGGAGGTATAGGCGGTCATATCCACATTTAAAAATATTACCGCCGATCTTTTCATTGTATCTCTCCTTCTTCTTAAAGGAATTTATTATAAAAACGGTTTACCAGTTATAGTCGATAGTAATATTCAGCAAGCAGAATGTTTAAGCGCAATCCGGCTGTTTCCATGGCTCAGGAATCGTACCCACTGTTTCAGGAAATATCCAGGCAGGCTCAACTAGAGGAGTTATGGGTAAACGTGCATTACCTTTCGCCACCTCCGGAAGTAACATTGAATTTTCAGGTTAGAATGATTCTTTGATGCTCACGTCAAAAGGTGATGTTTCCAATTAAAACGTTCTTTTTGACTCAGAATCAATGCCTCGCAATACTATTGACGCTGGCGTCATTCTCTGCTACCAGTCAACTGTTTCGGCTGATATTTAATTACCTTATTTTAGATGCTACCGTCAAAAGTGGATATTGGCACTTAAAACCGTTGTTTTTAATCCAGAAACAAGCGTTCGCAATACTTTTGACGCT
>JAFGHE010000035.1 GCA_016930295.1 Sedimentisphaerales bacterium | reverse complement strand
AGAAGTTACGCCCGTTATACCCATTTCCAGCCCACTTTCAAGCATTTTTTTGCACTAATACCCCAACCTCAAATATTTGTTCTTACGAATAAGAAATACCCTGCGACTAATCGAATACTTCTAATAACCGTTCCCATTGCGGAAAACGCGCTGAGAGTAAGCTTCATCTTGTTCTTCTATCATTTACCTTCCTGTTTTATAACAAGCTGAAGCTTGAACTCTTAGCGCATTATTAGAGTAGTATATATTAAATAGCTGATCTGAAGATTTGTAGATAGCCAAAGGTTAAATCTCAAGTAGGATACCCCTTTATTCAAAGGGGTAAACGTTGAGCTACATTTCTACAAGCTGGAAGCCCCGATGTAGAATCGGGATCTTCGAATTGAGCACCATTACCAGAATATCAGTTTGACGGCCGCGATGACGGTCAGGATACGTACGGAAAAGACAAAGGCGTGTTGGGGGATTTTTTTGAGGAGGTAGATGCCGGCCAGGGCGCCGGCGGCTATGCAGGGGAGCATGAACAGATCCAGCTTTATGGTATCCCGTGTCATCAGGCCCAGGTTCACACTGAACGGGACCTTGATCCAGTTGATCACAAAGAAAAACCAGGCAGCCGTACCAACAAATTCTTTTTTAGGCAAACGCATGGATAACAGATAGAGCATCATGACCGGGCCGGCGGCGTTGGCCATCATGGTCGTCACCCCAGCGCAAAAACCCATGGCCAGCGTGAACCACGCCTGTTTCAAAACAGGCTGGTCTTTATCTCCGGACCGGTTTTGCCAGAATTCCACGGCCAGCATGATCAGCACAATAACACCAATAACCGGCTGAAGTTGTTCGTCATCGACATATTTCAGGCTAAAATACCCGGCGACAATCCCCACAAAGGCCGCCGGCAATAAACGTCTGATAAAACGCCACTCGGCATGACGGCGGTAATAACTGGCGGAAAATACATCCGCCAGTATCAAAATCCCCAGGGCCACGCCCACTGACGTGCGAGCCGGCAACACCCAGGCAAATAATGGCACGCACAGGATGCCAACCCCCGGTATGCCCGTTTTGGAGATGCCCACCATCACCGCGCATAGCCCAAGCACTATGCATTGAACCATATCCAATTCCAATACCTGTCCTATTTCACCATTCATATTTTTAGATAATTTCCTGTTCTATCTGAGAATTCATCACCGGAAGGTTTCTAAACTGAATTTATACACAAAACACTCGCATCCGTTACCAAACAATGTAAATAATTATATATCAGTTAGTTACATCAGGCAATGCGACTTTTGCCATTCCGGAAATCTTTATCAATATCATCTAATCCTTCGAAATACACTACTTTCTGTTTATTTTGAATATCAAACGTGTATAATATTCCATTCCATACTGCTAAGATATATAAACCTTAGTGTTTTATGCAGTTTCGTGTCAGACGTTGTGCACTATATTGATTACTGCACTGTGACACGTTTGATTGTCTCTATGACGATTTCAACATAATACTAATTTATACAGGCAAAAACATGAAAAAAACATTTTTCCTCTTAGTGATCTTCCTGACCATACTATTTATCCTTAATCCATCCCGAGCCGTACAGACCACCTATATCGAACATAACACCGAAAAGCAATTCAAAGACGGCGAGCCTAACCAGGTCGTCATCTCCAGCGAAGGAGAAATATCCCTGGCCCGCCAGAGTGTCACCTTGCTGGAGAAACAAAATGAAATCTGGGTGGTCAATGACATCATCAAAGATGGCGACGGGAATTTATATATTGCCACCAGCGGTAAGGGATATCTATACCAGATTAATGCCGGCGGAGACTCAAAAATTATTTACGGCCCAGATGAAGGTGATCAAAAGCATGTGTTTTCCCTGGGGCTGGATGAATCCGGTCGATTATTAGCCGGGACCGGCGGGCAGGCAGGGTTACTTCTGAGACTCAATCCATCCGGAAAATTTGATATTCTTTTTGAAGATAAAGATATTAAATACATTTGGGATATTGTGACCGGACCGGCAGGCAGGATTTACCTGGCCACCGGCCCTGAGGGAAAAGTCATCACCCTTGATCCTGGCACTAAGAATCCGAAAGTTCTCTATCAGGCCAGGGAAAAAAATATTCTGGCCCTGGCCCTGGATGAATACGGCATTGTCTATGCCGGCGGGGATGAAAACGGCCTGGTTTATCGTATCGATCCGGGAACCGGAAAAGCTACTATCGCCTATGATACCGGCCACGGCGAAATCAGCGGGCTGGTATTTGACCAGGACGGAAACCTCTATGTCTCCACAGCGGATGCCAAAGCAGCCCGGCCGGGAGCCAAACTGATTCTTTCCGATGGTGATTCCAGCCGTACGGAAGCCGCTTCAGACAAAAAATTCGAAGGCAATAACAATTCTAAAGAAAATAATAACGATGCCGAAAACCTTCAGGAACCCGGCGACGATGAACCCCAGGAAATCATACCGGCAGAAACACCGGAATCGGACAAAAAAACCTTGGACACTTCATCCCTGTTCTCACCGGATATTTTCAGTACCGGCCGTGCTTCCGATAATGAAGTATTACAAATCTCTCCCCAGGGCTATGTAAGAAGCCTGTTTCAGAAGGATGTCATCATACTTTCCCTGAAATATATCCCGCCCCATAAACTCCTGCTGGGCACCGGTAATGACGGCAAACTCATCCAATTGGAAACTGATACTCAGAAAGCCGTGGTTTTACACTCGCTAGAACCTTCCGTTCAGGTCTCCGCCGTATGGCCCGATGAAAATGGCACCCTCTATGCCGGTGCTGCCAATCCCGGCAAGGTGATAGCCATTAAACCGGAATTCGAACCTGAGGGATTCTACATCTCGTCGGTTATCGACGCCAAACAGGTAAGTCAATGGGGTAATATCCATATTGAGGCGGATATACCCTCCTCAGATACATCTATCCGTATTTCCACCCGGACCGGCAATACCAGCGATCCGGAAAAGGGCGGGTGGCAAAACTGGACTGATCCCGCCCAAGCCGTTGAAGAAACGCCCATCGAATCGGTCCCGGGACGATTCCTGCAATACCGCCTCCTTTTAAGCAGTTCAAAAGGTGACCAGACAGCCATTATCAGGGCTGTTAAACTGGCCTACATGATTCCCAATCTGCCGCCCATCATAGAAAATATTACGATAAAAACCAATAAATCCAATGGCGAAACACGTACCGATAGCAAACGCTCCCGGCCCTCGAAAGAAATCAATATCTCCTGGAAGACAACCGAACCCAATGATGATACCCTTAGCTTTGACGTCTTTATGCGTCAACTCCCCAACCAGCGATGGATTCGAATAGCCCGGGACCTGAAAGATAAAAAATTCGAGTGGGACACAGAAACGGTCGCGGACGGCCGGTATGAAATCAAAGTCACGGCATCCGACAAGCTGAGCAATCCCCCCGGCCAGGAGCTGACAGCGTCGCGGGTCAGCCCGGCGGTCGTGGTAGATAATACACCCCCGGAAATAATGAAAATAAGTTACGACATAGAAGGGACTATCGTACGTGTTAACGCCAGGGTCATTGATACGCTCAGTGTCATTGGAGGCGTGGAATATGTCCTTGACAGCGGTGAGCAATGGCAAATCGCTCTGCCCAAAGACGGCATTTTTGACAGCCGTATAGAAATAGTGGAGTTCGAGCAGAAGATCGATGAGCCCGGTGAACACGTGTTAGCGGTACGGTTTGAGGATGCTTCCGGCAATCCTGTGTACCGAAACCTGAATATTGTTATGCCGGATAAGGAGTAATAATGGAAAACCATCGAATCAGTAAAATTAAACGTATCCGTAAAAGCGGTTTCCGGGCCCGCATGAGAACCCGCAAAGGCCGTGACATCATCAACCGTCAGCGCCGCAGGCGCAAGGGACTGGGTTGATACCAAATAAAATCCAAAACGTAAAAATCAAAACGACATATAACGTGTTAGAAACGGGTGGCATGCTTACGCGAAGTGAAACGAAGCTTAAGCATGTACTTTATTTTTCTTCTGACCTTATCTTATAGTTTTGATTTTTTATTTTAATATTTAATATCTTCTCTGGCGATAACTCTCTAAAACATAAAATGAAGATATTCTTCCATCCAGATATATTAGACCAGCAGGTATATCGTTGTAATTGCTGTGGTCAGGGCTGCCGCAGTTTTCTGGTGCCTCTCGATACTCGGGAACGAGAATCAATTGAAAAACTTGATAACTGGCAGGAAAAACTGGGCGAAATAGATCTGTTTGTACGCAGCCGTGCCGCCGGCAAAAGCGGCTGCGGCCTGGCCAAACACCCGGACGGTCGCTGCGTATTCCTGGATAATGACAACCTCTGCCTCATCCATAAATTACATGGCTTAAAGGCAAAACCACTCGCCTGCCAGTTATATCCCTTTGTGGTCACCCCATTTGCCGGCGAACTGCGTGTAGGCCTTCGTTTCGACTGTCCGGCCGTTTGTGACAGTACCGGTCACAGCCTCTGCGATTACCAGCAGGAACTTCGACGCCTCATCAGCCAAATCGTGCCACCCGGAGCGGAAAACGCGGAACCTCCGCCTGTACTATCAAGGCAAAAAATATCAGCTAAACATTTCGATCAGGTCAATGAAGTATTTCTCAAAATTATAAATTCCGACTCATTACCTTTATTACAGCGACTGCACTGGCTGCGTCTCTTTGGTGACCATATCTCACGTATCAAATGGCAGAACGTAACCGATGAAGACCTGCCGGAATTGTTAAAAATGCTGCAGGGCGGGCTGCTGGCCGAAGTACAGCGACGAAAGGTTAATGTCCGGCCGGTCAAAGGAAAACCACGAAAATTACTGGGGCAAATCTTCTCAATTTTAAGTCACCCGACGACAATTATTACTTCCCAAAAAAAGGGAATAGGTACAGTCCTCAAAAAACGGCTGAACATCTTATCCATGATGAAGCAGATATCTCGAAACTCCGACCCCCTGCCTAAAATTCAGCCACACTGGCCGGATTGCGATATAAGCCTACTGGAAAAAAGTTTCGGCCCCTGGCCCCCGGAGGTCGAACAAATGCTGACCCGCTATCTGACCTGCCGGATAGCTGCCTTGGGGTATTGCGGGCCCAATTTTTACAACTTCAGTATGATCGAAGGCCTGCATACCATGTTGCTGGCTATCGTAACCATCGGTTTCCTCATGCGTATCGAGGCCGTGGGACATAAACGCACCCATATCGAGTTGGCAGACGCCCATAAAGCCGTAATGACCATCGACGGAAATCTCGGCTATGCATCCGCCCTCGGCACCGCCCCCATGCGCCTGACCTTAAGCCAACTGACCGATCATATCGAATCTCTCCTCGACTGGTATTGCTCATAGTAATATATGCTTCAAGCCTGAGAAAGGTTTTAAAACCAATGACCCTAAAATTCAAATTTCAAATAGTGAACAAAAAGGCTTTAAAGAGAATCGGGATTACTTTTCTTGTTTTACTGTTGTTAACCCTGGTATGCTGGTTTACCATGATTCGTATGCCCGGAAAAACTGCCCATACCATGCCGAAAGATTTAACTCCCGGGGAACAGGCCCTCAAAGACATCCTGACCAAAGACCTGGAAAAGCTAGCCGTGAATATCGGCTATCGGTGTGTGGACGATTACGAGAGGCTCTGCGGGGCGGCGGATTATATCGAAACGACACTTACCCAGGCCGGCTACACTGTGACCCGGCAGGCATACGATGTTGCCGGCAAAACCTGCTATAATCTGGCCGTGGAAATCACCGGCTCTCAAACGCCCGATGAAATAATCGTGATCGGGGCCCACTATGATACAGTTTTCGGTTGTCCCGGGGCCAACGACAACACCACTGGTGTGGCGGCCCTGCTGGCCCTGGCCCGGAAATTTGCGGGCCAAAACGTAAACCGCACCCTGCGCTTTGTCGCCTTTGTCAATGAAGAGCCCCCCTACTTCCAGACCGACCTGATGGGCAGCCTGGTCTATGCCAGACAATGCCGGCAGAACGGCGACAAAATCGTGGCCATGCTCGCCCTGGAAACCATCGGATATTACACCGAAAAACCTGACTCCCAGCAGTATCCCTGGCCGTTCAGCCTGATTTATCCATCCACGGGT
>JAFGHE010000298.1 GCA_016930295.1 Sedimentisphaerales bacterium | reverse complement strand
CGACATAACTGCTTTTATTTAAAGATTTTATGTGATTTTGTGCAGCTTGGCAGATTTGGCGGTGTTGTGCAGGATGTCATTTTCTGGTGATTATCAATTTTATATGTAATAGAAGTTAAGTCCTATTTTACCAAGAGTTATGAAAAGATACCACCGTCAAAAGTGGATATTGGCATTTAAAATCGTTGTTTTTAATCCAGAAACAACCGTTCGAATACTTTTGACGCTAGCATCATGAAATATGGAGTGTATAAAAAGATGATATTGATTGGAAAACTGCTATATTAATGAACATCCAAATATTATTATTCAAAATATTCTCCTGGGATTGACGATGATAGATAGTATGCAGTGGAAAAAATGCGCAGGCCTCCCGGAATAAGCCGTAACTTTTTTCTTTACAATTGGTTATATGAAACGACCAGAGGAGATGTTCAGGAGATATGGCCTTGAAGGACAAGACTATTTGCCGGCGGGATTTTGTTAAATATGTGGGTGTAGGCGTTCTCGATGGTGTTCTGCTGTCTTTACTGGGCTGTCAAAACAATAGCATGTATCAGGATCTGCCGGAGCCCACAGTACGTCCGGTCCAGATGCCCAGACCGATTCTAGACCAGCCGACGGATTATCATGATAATATAAACATTGTGGACAGGCCGTTGGGATTGCCTCACGCACCCTGGATGCCTCAAAAGCAGGAAGATATCACCCGCTGGCAGGGCATCGTGATTCACCATACTGCCACGGATAAAGGACCCGCATCGGAAATCGATAAAATCCATCGAAGAAGAGGATTTGACGGACTGGGATATGATTTTGTCATAAATAACGGTTCAGGCGCCCAGGACGGCAAGGTAGAGGTCGGCTATCGCTGGCAAAATCAATTAACCGGGGCCCACTGCCGGCCCAATAATTGTTTCAACAACTACTGGAACGAACACACGATCGGGATCGTACTGATAGGTAATTTCGACCAGACAAAACCAACCCGCTACCAGTATCAGTCCCTGGCGGAACTGGTCGGCTTCCTGCAGCAGAGATACCGGATTTCGGACCAGAAAGTCCTGGGTCATCGCCAGGTACCCGGCTGCAAGACTCATTGCCCCGGCCAGAATTTCTCCTGGTACACCTTCAATACCCTGCTGAAAAGACTAGGTTAAATATCCAGAATCACCTGCGCACGCCATCCGCGGAGCGTTTTCTCCACTTCATAATGATGCATGGTCACCGCCTTGACATCGACAACCAACTCATGTTTTTCGGGATCAGCCGTTTCCCCCACAGCCGTTGACTGCAAGTGATAAGAATTCCCTTCTTCCCTGATTGATATCTCTTTAACTTTCAGCAAAAGACTTCTCGCGTCTTTATAAAATATCAATTCCTGTAAAAACTGGAACAGCAGCATCTCGATACTGTTCTCATCCAGTGAGAGTACCACCTGCTCTTTTTCGGCAATACTGTTCAAGTCACCTACCATCACATTCATGGTAGCCGTGGCGGCAGCCTCGAACATTTCTTCCACACTCCCCCCTGTCGCCTCAAACGCCACATCCCCCCTGGCGATGTCGTCCAGATACTCATACGGCATACTCTGTCCTCACCATTAAAAAGTAAAAATACTATTTATAAACGATAATAAATGTGTATCATTTTGGCAAGCGAACAATGATAATATAAAATGGATTTGAGGATGTATGACAGATCTTAATTATGTCCATGGCTACAGTCCCCGTGAGGCAGTTCGGCTGGCTGACCAGGCGAACACGCTGGCGGAATTGCTGCATCATGATACGAGCTATACGCCCGGGCGCAAGGTTCTGGAGGCCGGCTGCGGGACCGGATCTCAAACCGTCTTTCTGGCCGCCAACAGCCCGCAGGCGGATATTACCTCCATGGACATATCACCGGATTCGCTGGAACTGGCCCGGCAGCGGATTGATGACGCAAACATCACTAACGTAAAATTCCAACAGGGGGACATCTTCCATCTTCCGTTTGCCGATAGCGCATTCGATGACATCTTTATCTGCTTTGTTTTAGAGCACCTGCCCAATCCCCTGGAGGCTGTCAGCAGTTTACTGCGGATTCTCAAACCGGGCGGAAGCCTCACTGTCATTGAAGGGGATCACGGTTCCGCCTATTTTCACCCGGACAGCCGCCTGGCCCGACAGACCATCCAGTGCCTGATCAATCTCCAGGCCCGCATGAACGGGAATTCCCTCATCGGGCGAGAACTCTATCCACTCTTAAAAAAGGCCGGGCTGGAAAAGGTCAGCGTATCACCGCGCATGGTCTATGTGGACGCCGGCAAGCCTCAATGGGTCGAAGGATTCACGAAAAACACCTTCACCGCTATGGTGGAAGGCGTGCGCGAACAGGCCCTAGCCTCAGGTATGATGGACGCACAATCCTGGGACCAGGGCATCAAAGACCTCTATAGAACCACCCAACCCGACGGAACCTTCATCTACACCTTCTTCAAAGGCACCGGATTCAAAAAGTAAGCTCACTTCTTTGCCTTGCCTGTTAGAAAAAACCGCACTACGAACAGGGTGGCATGCTTACACGAAGCGCAGCGCAGCTTAAGCATGTCGTCGGATGGAATAAATATATGTTGTTTGAGTAAGCGCGCAGCTATTCTATCCTTTCACGTTCCCGATTGGAGTAAACCGCGCCACAGGTTTACTGATACCGGCTTTAGCCGTGGCTTCGACCACGGCGTCGATATCCTTATAGGCCGCCCCGGCCTCTTCGGCCAGGCCGGCAAAGCTGACGCAGCGCACATAAATACCGCGTGCCTTCATATCCTTCTGCAGTTTATCACCACGGAAGGTTTTCTTGGCCTGTTTGCGGCTCATGGTGCGCCCGCTGCCGTGGGCCGTGGTAAAGAAGGTCTGGTCGCCGCTGTCGAGCCCGGCCAGCAGATACGAACCGGTCTCCATACTGCCGCCGATTATCACCGGCTGGCCGGTCTTGCGGTAAATTTCCGGCAGTTCCGCCCGGCCCGGACCAAAGGCACGCGTCGCCCCCTTGCGGTGCACCAGTAACTTCCGCTCCTTACCCTCGACATTATGTTTTTCCAGCATAGCGGTATTGTGCGAGACATCATACACCTGTTCCAGGCCCAGGTCGCCGGGGTCCTTATGGAAGACATCGGCCATAACCTCGCGGATCCGATGCGCGATTAACTGCCGGTTGGCATAGGCCATATTGATAGCACAGTTCATGGCCGCGAAGTAGTCCTGTCCTTCCGGCGATTGCAGGGGCGTGCAGGCCAGTTCCCGGTCGGGCATCGTAATCCCGTACTTATCTTTCATGACCTTGAGAAATTTCTGCAGATAATCCGTGGCCACCTGATGGCCAAACCCCCGGCTGCCGCAGTGGAACATAATCACAACCTGATCAGGCCGATCAATACCAAAAGCCCTGGCCAGTCCTTCGTCATAGATATTTTCCGGGTGCGCCACCTGGATTTCCAGGTAATGATTTCCCGAACCAAGGGTACCCACCTGGTTAAATCCTCGCTCGATAGCCTTTTGGCTGACCTTGTTGGCATTGGCCCCGGCAATGCAGCCCTGGTTTTCGGTGCGTTCCAGATCCTCCTGACGGCCGTAGCCGTGCCTGACGCACCAGCGCGACCCTTCCTCAATAACATGACGAAATTCGTCCTGGGATAGTTTAACCGGACCTTTGGCCCCAACTCCGGCCGGAACATGACGATACAGCTTGTCCACCAATTCAGTTATACGGGGTTTTACCTCATCTTCGGTCAGGTTGGTACGCATCAGACGCATCCCGCAATTGATATCAAAGCCAATCCCGCCCGGCGAAATGACACCTTTTTCGGCATCCACGGCCGCAGCGCCCCCAATGGGAAATCCATACCCCCAGTGCCCGTCCGGCATGCAGAACGCCCTGTTGACGATACCCGGCAGCATGGCCACATTCGTAATCTGCTCAAAAATGCCCTCCTCCATATCACGCATGAGCTTTTCCGTAGCGATAATCCGGGCCGGCACCCGCATACCGTCCTTACTTGAGACCGGCGCCTCCCACTGGGTATCTGAAATCCTGTTTAATTTACCTTTAAAACTCATTATATCACCTCTCATCGGATAAATCCGATATAATAATAGTATTGCGTGATTGCACAATCAAATAGTAAAATATAGAGAAATCACTTTAATTAGTATTTATCGCAGATGTCATTCCCGCGAAACCAGGAATGTTAATATATACATTTTTAGATCCCAGTCTCAGAAGGGATGACACTTCAAACCGTTTTATTAAAATGGTTATTATACAGGAGTTCAAAACATGCCTTTTACCCCCGACTTCCTCAAAGACGTTTTCAACCAGGCCAAAGACTGGGACGGTTATCTCGCCACCGGAACAGACGAACTGCAAAATCGCTGGCAGGATGTCTATAATGCCGCCGGACTGACACAGGAACAGCATGCACTGCTGCAAAGCTTCGTCCGCCAGATGAATGTCCTGGTCATGAGCGGCATCTGGTGTGGCGACTGCGTGGAACAGTGCCCGCTGCTGGCACGAATCGCCCAGGCCTCGCCTAAAATTAATCTACGCTTTATCGACCGGGAGGCCCGCCCGGATTTACGCGATAATCTGATCATCAACACCGGCACCCGCGTACCGGTCGTCTTGTTCATGGCTGAAGATTTCGCCTTCTGCAGTTGGTACGGCGACCGCACCCTGAACCGATATCGCCTGATGGCCCGGAAACAGCTTGGCGCGGCCTGCTCCACAGGACTATTTATCCCCGATAAGGAGGAACTGGCCGTTACCCTGGCGGACTGGCTCGGTGAATTCGAACGCATCCAGCTTATGCTCCGCCTGAGTACCCGCCTCAGACAACAATATAGTGACTAACGCTTTATTCTTAAACAAGTTATAGATTATCCGCAAAATCCCGAATGTCTGTGAATTGACATACTTTTCTACTAACAGATATATAGATATTTATTTAAAAAAATTTCCTTCACATTAAGATTGAACAGTAGTATAATATCACAGGTAAATATAACAGCAAATATTTGCATACGTAACGTAATCTCGCCAGACAACAACAATACCTGAATTTGGAGGAAGTACTTAATGTGTAAACATAAAGCATTTACATTAATCGAACTGCTGGTGGTCATTTCCATTATCGCCCTGTTAGTCTCGATCCTCATGCCGGCCCTCAATATCGCCAGACAACAGGCTAGTGGTTCGGTGTGCCTGGCCAACCAAAAAAGCCTCATTCTCGCCTGGGTAATGTGGGCCGGTGACAATAATGATAACATGGTGGGCGGTTGTTCCTATCTTAATCCCCCACCTGGCACCCCCAAGCCTTGGCCTGATAACGCTTGGGCTTACGAGCCTTTGAGTGAAGTTGTGAATAATCCTAATACAAATCATCGGTCAACGACTAATACATTAGAAGATAGGATAAATGGAATAAAATCAGGTGCCTTATGGCCCTATCAAGAAACCCATGAAGTATATCATTGTCCGGCTGATACCAGAATGGATAGACTCAATCTTGGCTATCGAACCTATTCGGTCACTGGCGCTATGAACGGCGAAAATAATTCTGAGGTATTCTTTTGGGCTGGTACTTATTTAAAGGGTTATACAAAATTAACCCAAATAAAAAATCCTTCTGAAAAAATTGTGTTTGTGGAGGAATTTGGTGGAGGGATGATTAATCCACAAAATAACAATTTCGGCTCCTGGGTTATGCTAATTAGTGGCCCCGGACTTGATTATAAAGATATTAGATTCATAGATCCTCTGGCTATCTGGCATAATCAAAAAAGCACTGTTTCCTTTTCTGACGGTCATGCTCAAATGTATCAATGTCAGGATTCTCGAACTCAGGAATTTACCGAGGGAAAGATTGATGCCGGAACTGCCAGCGCGGGTAACCCCGATGTAAAATTCTTTGCCCGTGCCTACGGTGGTATACCTCGACGTTAGTTAAACACAACTTGTTAAATCTCATTGCGTTAAATAATTAAAAATCCCGGCAAAATCCTGTCGGGGTTTTCTATTAGTTGCATTAAACCTCAACACTCCCCCCATCAAGATAGCAGAATCTTCCGCCACAATAAAGAAATGAATTTGGAATTATTCTTCTGAAGGTAGGGGCGACCCGAAGTGGTCGCCCCCTTGAACGTCACGCTGCAGATAGATTATATTGAACTATTATGTCCCGTAGATTATTCCATAATCCAGGGCGGGCCGGCGGGCCCGCCCTTACTTCGGATATCTATCAGGATGATTCTGAAAATCAATGATCAAATAGGTCCAAATCTTCAAAATTCTCTGAATATATATAATGACCTAACTCATCAATTTGCTCCCAGTGAGAAAACTGCCCTCTATGGGGACCCTTGGTTTGATACGTTACTATTGCCATATTGCTGAATATCCCCAAATTAAACGTCTGTGTGGGAGCAAGATAATGCTGCATGCCTGAGGTGTCATACGGGTCTTTGGGCAATAAATATCCAGGTTCCGGATTTTCTATAAATTGATTTACCGCATCCAATACATATCCACTCGTGGCTCCCATAAAATGTCTCACGCCTAAATCATTTATATTATTCACTATATCCATAGTACCATAGGTATCAACAAACGCCATGACTCCCAGGACGGCCGCTTTTACAAAACTGATATCATAAAACCTCTTGGTATTTATGTCCGTAATCATTGAGTTTAATATGGCGCTATAACCTGCTGCGTACGCCAAAGCTGGAGCGGCTAACCGGCCAGCCAGACCGGCTGCCGGTTCAATCGGTTCCGCTGCTTGGTTTCCACTCGGATCAACGCGATTGATCGGATTATTCAGACAATACAAATAGGCGTGCAGGGTCAGCGGTTCCTGATGATTTCCTTGGACTGGGTCTATACCGGTGAATCGGGCAATCCAGGGATCGTATTGGCGGGCCCGGAGGTAATACTGGCCGATTCCCTCATCATAATACTGACCGGTAAACCGGAAGGCATTTTCAATATCATCCTCGTCAGAGTCCGATTCGATCATATTACCAAAGGGATCATAGGTGTAGAGATGTTTGACATCAGCGTTTTCATCGATAACCTCTCGCACACTACCCAGCCGATCCGCGAGATAGAAATATTTATCACCGCTCGTGTCGCCGTCATACTGACAGATAATCTGGTTATTGGCGTAAATATAGGTCTTTTCAATGCTATCGCCGGTGTTTGGATCGAGTTCCAGCAGAATACCCGGCAGACCGCCAATATTACCCACAATATATTTACGGGTGATAGTGGTCGAGCCATCATCCGACTGGCGCCTGACGCGATTACCAAAGGGATCATATCTCACACTGATACTATTACTACCACTGGTAGCACTGCTGAGCCTGTTATCCCAGTCGTATGAAATATCAGTATCGATCCCGTCCGTCATATTCCCGTTTTCATCCCAGGTCAGGGCAGTGCCCTCCGCCTGGGTCATAATATTACCATCATACGTGTAAGTATCGCAAGGATCGCTATTTATCTTGCGCCAATCAATATTGCCGTCCTTCGAGTAACTATAAATACCCGCCCAGTTGCCCCCACCAATACCGGTGACGGTGGCATCGGTAAGTTCTGAGAGCATATCATATCCAAAGTCCATACTATGACTTACCGTACTGTCATCGACTTTGGTCAACTGCTCATCCCCGCTTACCAGCCGGCCCAGACCATCGAGAGTCACATTACTGAGGCTGAATGTCGGCCCGCCGGTAGTGGTGTAGCCGCTCAGTACATTGTCATCGTTATAGTCATAATCCACCACCCCGGTTGATCCGGCTTCAGTACCTTCCAGATAATAAGTCAGTTGATCAAGATTACTGTTCATATCATAATCCAACCCGGCGATCAGGTCTTCAGTCAGCCCTTCAATCACGCCTGTTAATCTCCCGGCCAGATCATAAGCATACTCAACCGCGTAAACAGATACACTATTCGGGTCCCACACTTCAATGGTATTGGCCCGTTTATAGGCAGTATTATACTGATACGTCACCGTATAACCCTGCCCGTCCGTACAAGTCACTAACTGTTTGGTAACAGGACAATATTTAAACGTATAAATTTCGTTCGGATCACCAGGCACATTGGGATCATATCGGGTATCCACGATTTTTACTACTTTCCCAAATTTACCTTCAGACCGATCCCCGTAACTATAAACCAGTTTGCCGTCATCAGGATAAATAACCTCTTCCACCTTGCCAAATTCATCATAAGTATAACGTATCTCGAAGGGATTATCATTTTCGTCCCATACAATCTTCTTTTCCACCTGACCGTTGCCGTTATATATCAAATCCTGAGATCGTCCGCATGGATAAACCTTCTTTTTCGGTTTACCTTCCGGCGTCAGGGCAATCCAGGTGGATTTGTTTTCCGCATCAATAATATTGATATGATACAGATTGGGATCACACGGATCACTCGGAAGGGTAGTGCCGGTATCATAATATTCATACTGGGTCAACGCCGTGGATGAAGCATCTATATCCTCTGTCACCGAGGACAGCCGATTCCGGGAATCATAGGTGTAGACTTTGTACGCCAGTATTGATCCATCATAATCATACGATGTAATACTCTTTATTTTATCATTACGATAATAGGTATATTCCTCGCGGGCCTGGGCATTTTCCCGGCTGGACTCCAGGTCAATCTCCCCGCTAATCGGATCCACTACCGGCTCGGCGGCGAAATATTCCCGAACCTTGCGATTGAGGATATCATAATCCGTGATAAGTATCTGCCCCTTCGGATCCACCACATAAACCTGGTTCCCCAGGGCATCGTAGCCATAACTGGTCGTAATAGCCAAATCACACGGATCCTCAATCTGCTCGATCAATCGATCCAGCCCGTCATAATAATAACACGTACGCCTTTCCAAAACCTGACTGAATTCAGGATTGGAAGGTTCATTATTAAGCCGCCTCACCTTATACACCTTTTCATAACTCTTTTTGCCGGTACCCGTATAACCATATTCGGTATGTTTTAGGAAAGGATGCGGATAATATCCCATAATATCTTTATAGTAATTTAATTCATAGGTATGGGCAATGCGATCCATTGAATCGTAAATATTAATCAACTTATATCCAGATAAATAAAATACATTGGGTAATTCGATATTATAAAATTCTTTTTCAAGAAATAAAATCCTCCCATCATTGGCGGTGTAAAAATTAAATTTTGTCTGTTCATTGGTGTCTGGTGATGGATTATCAAACAAGTTGTAAAGGATTATGGCTTTTTCATTTTGATACGCTTTACAAATGATACCAGAAAATGGCAAAATCATCTTGATATGGCGATTGTACATATCATAATCAAAATACTGGATGCGCGACTGCCAGGTATCGTCATCACAGGGAGGATCAGATTCAATATCATCGTCATATCTGTCCGGCACAAAATCAACCGCTGAATCCAGGGCCTGGTAATCATAATAAGTGCGATCCTGTAAAACGCGGCCATATTGATCTTTCACATACATGGATACCTTACCCAGTTCATTTGCTTCCAGGATTTTCATGCCATTAGTATTGTAATAGTATCGCTTTTGCGACTGACCTATAGGCTGGCCCTGGCCGTCAAGCGCTGCTCCCTGCCATTGCCTCTGGGGAAAACCGTTATTGTCATAAGAGATACAGATTATATTATTCACTGGATCGGTCTGGGTAATGACCCGCCCATTGATATTATAGGTGTAAGACGTGGTTCTCCAGTAATCAGGACCATAAGGATCAAACAGATTGGGATCCTCGATATCAAGCTCTTTGATACGATCTCTTTCCTGGACCAAGAAATCTCCGTAATCCCAATCCACGTCCGTGTTACCGTCCCAGTCCAGTTCACTGCCGTCCTTATCACTGTAATACCACAGTTTTTCCACACACACGCCTGAGGTTACTGGTGCACCTCCGGCACTGTCAAAACAAAGTCCCTGCCAGGTTTTCTGCGATACCGGGAAATTATACTTTTGATGATATTGGTAGCAGGTCAGGACATAATTATTGGGGTCCGAATATACCCTTTCCTCCAGAACATTTCCATAATCATCATAACTGAGGGTTGTCTTGCGCGCCGGGCCGTCATTAATGCTATCACCATCATCATCGCAATAGGTCAAAATAATGGTTGGCTTTAAGGGATGGCGAGGATCGTTATATAAATATTCAATATCACAATTACCACCGCCTCCGCTATAAAAACGATAATTACATAAATAATGTTCCTGTCTAAACCTACTCCAAGGATTTATTTCCATTTCCTGATAGTTATAGGGATCCAACTCCTGGGAATTATAAAACTGCTTGTACGTATTTACTTTCTGGCTTAGTATCGCCCCTTTTGGATTGGAAATAACCTCCTCTTCCCTAATCACTTGATTATTAGCACTTAAATCATAATCCACGATATGACTTATAGTTGTCTGTAAATTACCGGCATCATCATAATCATAGCTATATTTTGTTTTATAAAGATCATATTGCCAAGAAAGCTCGAAACCATTAGCACTATGTATATCTATATATTCAATTAATGAACCATCCTTCTTATTCCTTTTAATCGTGTATGGTTCTAATAGGAATGCCTCTGTTTTATAATACAGGTAAAATGGTTCACTTTTTTTCAATACTAATCCCAACTCATCCTCGATATCATAATCAAAACGAGCAATAACTCCGATATATTCGGGATTGTATGTTTGAGGAGTAGTGTATTTTTCTGTTCTATATTTTAAGCCATCAGGATAAAATACACTAGGAGTCACATCAAATCGTATGATATCTTCTTCGGTTTGCCCGTCAACTGTCCATTGGATCTTACTGATCAGATTGGGACCGTCTGGTCCGAAGATATCGGGGAATCCGTTATTGACAAATCGTAACTCGATGGGGTCGTCGGCGCCGGTACTGGTGGTTATCTTTTGCAGTAAAAGGTCATCTTCCCAGGTATAGACCAGCCCATTGCCAAACCGGTCCTGCTGGCACTGAATGCCTTTCGCGGCCATCCAGTCCACCACGCCTTCGTCCGTCTCCGGATCGGCCGGCAGGTTATAGGTTAAAACGAGATTGGGATCAAAGGTCATGGTCCGGCCGTCGGGGATATGATAGGTATAGGTAAGCTCAACGTTGCAGGGATCAATAATCTCCGCTTCCCTGATAATGTAATCTCTTTGTTTATCCAGTGGTATATGTTGATTTTCGCGCGATATATAAATCACCTTATTGGGATCTTCGGCCATCTTATGGCCGATATACAGTTGGGTACTCAGCGCCTGCTGCAGCCACAACCGGCCGATCCCCAGACCGTTCCCGTCGCCCAGAGGTTTATCTTCCTCGTCCACCTGCCAGTCCGAAGTGCAATCTTCGGTGAGCCTGATATTATGGTTATGTGTCCAGCCAAAAAACAGCGGATACAGACACTTACCCAGGGCATCATCATAGGTTCTGCGGAATTCAAAGGGGAAGCTGCCCGGCCAGTTAATCGTGATATCCGCCGGCGCCTCATAGTGATAGGTCCGGCCTTTACCCTTGCCAATAATGGGATGTTTTAATGAGACTTCCTTGCTCCCGCCGTTAAAGTAAATGTTCTTGGTCCTGACATAGTCGTCATGAAGGAGACCCAGATCGTTATAGACTTCCAGTTTCAGAAAATAATCACCATTATAAAACTTCTCCGTGTACCAATAACCCAGCAGGGTATCCGTACGGGGGCTGCCGCTGCGATTCACGAGCATCCAGTTGTCCGGGTCGCTGGTATCCAGATTGGTCGGACAGCATCGAAGCTGATATTCTCCCAGTTGGTCAAACCAGACCTTGCCCACGATTTCACAAGCGCCCTGCAGGTAGTCAATATCTTCTGATTTCGGATGAGTTATCCAGATGTCCTCATCCTCGCCCAAAACACCGCCGCCATCAGTAAAATCAGAGACTGACACCCGGTTAAGTTTAAAGTCTTCATCACCTGTCTGCCGGATGAATTCGATATCAGTAAAGCTGTGATACTCATCGTCAAACGATACACCGGTTACCAGCATGGCCCCCTCAGGCTCATCCCAGTGACGCCAGAAAATATCATAACTCTGCCCGGTCCAGTCAAGCTGTATTTCAAACTCAATCCATGTGTTTTCATAGGAGTAACCTTCCATGTCAGGATTTGTATTGGCTAAATAAGCCAGACAGGGCGCAGCTATCTCGTTACAATCAACCAGGGTCTCCTCATACGCCCCCTCATCCCAGACATGGATATAATGGTCCGTATCAAAATACAGAGACGCCACCGTATCCTGACCATTTTTAAGATGAATATAAGAATCACGCGCCGGAATACAGTTAATACGAATGATATGGTTTATGTCGAAAAACTCTTCAAATGAACGAGATACCGTGCTGCCCGGTTCAATATTCAAATACTGATAAGCCGCTTCCTGGGTCTCATCATAATAATAGGTCGCCTCCGCAATACATGCCTCACCTTCGCTATCTATTTCCCAGCCGTCCACTTCATTAGGATCATCCGTTTGCAGAGTTTCATCAACTTCAAATCCCTGTGACTCCTCGAAAGAAGTAAGATAAGGAAATTCCGTATCACTGAACTGAAAACTCAACCAGTATTGGGAAAGAGTGGAAAAATCAAGCAGATCAATGATACCGTCACCGCCTTCCGGCGCAATATCAACCTCATTACAGTCCTGCAGCCAGCAGCCGGCCAACACCTCTAAATCATAAATATCTATATAGTTATCCCCGTCAAAATCAGGATAATCCCCGGGAGCTTCCGCCCATACCGATATGACCAGCATTATTAACGCAAAAACAATCGCAATTCCCATCCGTACACCCATAGCCATAACCGTGCTCCTTTCTTAAGAGAGTCAACCACCGGGATTGATTAAAAAAACACTTCAACCAACTCTGGCTGATCCTCAACCTCCTGTTATTTTTACATTTCTACTTACAAATAAAAAAGCCTCTTCTGCCTTCACTAACCTTTAAAGAGATTCTGCATCTTCACGTAGTAGGCGTTTCTGATCCCCCAAATGTTTATGTCTATTTTTAAAAAATGTAAAAATTTTTATTTATTCTGACTTTTCAATAAAAACCTCCTCCTCAAAAAAATTCCTACTTGTTATAAATAAGGAACTTATATAATGAGACACGATAAATTTATTAGCGTGTATTAGCGATTTATGTAACAAATTACCGTTGAAAAAAATCGTGAATGAACGCAAAAAGGAACTAATTAGGGCCAAGAATATTTCTGATCTCTCCAGCCAACGCTCTGCGAGAATGTCCGCCTGAAACAACCATACAACGGATAAACCTTTATATAATAAGTTGTTACGATTTAATCCCGCAATTTCAGATGGTCCTAAAAGCAGGCAACCGGGCCATAACAGACCTTTTTATATTTTTTAAATAATTTCCTTCCAATTTAAATAGAAATGTAGTAAAATAAGTTAAGTAAATATTACAGCAAGTATTTACTTATATAGTTTAACCACGCCAAAAAAACTACATTACCGTAATTTGGAGAAGCTCTTAACATGATTAAACAAAAAGCCTTTACATTAATCGAACTGCTGGTGGTCATTTCCATTATCGCCTTATTAGTCTCTATTCTGATGCCGGCCCTCAATATCGCCAGACAACAGGCCTCCGGCTCGGTGTGTTTAGGAAATGAAAAATCCTTAATTATGGCCTGGCAAATGTTTTCCCATGACAACGTAGATCGGTTAGTGGGCGGCGCTTCCTATGTTCCGGGTGAACAGGGTGTTTGGGATTGGCCGGTCCCCCCATGGGCATGCACACCTATTGACGATATAAATGCTCTTTCTTTGGCGAACCCAAATTCTTCGGTCCAAGGGGCATTGTCTGATATGAAACTGGAGTACAGGATCAATGGTTTAAAAGCGGGTGCATTATGGACTTACCTGGAAACCCATGAAGTATATCATTGCCCCGCTGATACCAGATATGATAAACAATCGCCACCCTTTGATGCCTATCGAACCTATTCGGTCACCGGCGCCATGAATGGAGAAGATGCATCTGATACGATATCGTGGAGCGGTGGTTTAATCAAGGCATATTCCAAAATGACCCAGATAAAAGGTGCTTCAGAAAAAATGGTTTTTGTTGAGGAATATGGCGGTGGTATGAAATTACCACAGTATAATAATGCAGGCTCCTGGATGATGGGGATCAGAGATTATCCTATAAATGATACTAATACCTATTTCATTGATCCCCTGGCTATCTGGCACGTCAATAAAAGCACCATGGCATTTGCTGATGGTCATGCCGAAGTCTATCAATGCAAGGATAGCCGAACTATAGAGTATACCGAAGACCCTGATACGGCAGTGGCTATGGGTGTTAACAATCAAAATGACGATAAATTATTCTTTGCCCGTTCTTATGGCGGGATACCCAAACGGTAATTAGATACCGCTGTCAAAAGTCAATTGTACCAATGTAAAACAGGCTTTATAAGTCAGTATCAAACTTGCCACATACTTTTGACGTGGCTCGTCCCGATTCATCGGGGCTGGCGTCTAATTATTCTCTATTGGATTTAATAATGAATAGCCCCGGCATAAAAACCTGCCGGGGTTTTTTATTGATTGTAGAAAACAGCGCCCTCCGGCATGAGGTGACTTTGACAGGTCACAATGGCCCGAAATTTAACGCAAATTTTCTTTTCCCATACTTTTTTTGCACATTTTTTGTTATATTGCCGGATATATTTGCTCAAAATTTCACTTCCATAATATCCGGGAATGTGCTATAATCTATAAAGTTTAATATTAATGCAAATATTTAATGTATATTATTATGTACCTGCCCAAACCGTATCATAACTTATGAGGAGAAGACTTAAATGTGTAAAAATAAAGGGTTTACATTAATCGAACTACTGGTGGTGATATCCATTATCGCCCTGCTGATTTCTATTTTAATGCCGGCCCTGAAGATTGCCCGAGAACAGGCCAGCGGCGCTGTTTGTCTGTCAAACCAGAGATCTTTAATCACGGCCTGGCTTATGTATGCTCATGACAACAAGGACTGCCTGATGGGAGGTAGCGCCTATTACGGGACGGACGCTCCCTTTGTCCTTCAGCCCTTAAACGAAAATGGCTCTCCCGTCGATGCTGCTAATGTTGATCTGGCCAGCCGGATCAGGGGAATAGAAGCGGGAAAGTTATACCCCTACCTGAATACCCATGAAGTCTTTCATTGTCCCGGCGACCGCAGATGGAACAGACGACCGCCGCCCCTGGATACCTATCGATCTTATAGCATCATCGGCACCATGTATGGAGAAGATTATGATTACGATAGTGACGGGTACGGTTTCTGGCTAAATCCGGTCGTCGCCTATACCAAACTGAGCCAGATTAAATCACCCTCAGAAAAAATCGTTTTTTTAGAGGAAGACCCACTAGGCCAGTTCAATATCTATGGGTCCTGGGTAATGGATTATCGGTTGCCCATTGAAACAAGTATCTGGCGGGATG
The DNA here is from genome assembly GCA_016930295.1 of Sedimentisphaerales bacterium. Classification (GTDB taxonomy): domain Bacteria; phylum Planctomycetota; class Phycisphaerae; order Sedimentisphaerales; family SM23-30; genus JAFGHE01. Next base: position 7,012 of record JAFGHE010000298.1, on the reverse strand, counting down.
CCGTTGCTGTCTGGCATAATAAAAAGAGTACGCTCTCTTTTGTGGACGGCCATGCCGAAATGCATGATTGGGTGGATCCCCGAACCATAGAACTGGCCGAGAATGGCTTCAAAGAAGATGTTGGATATTATTCCAGTGCAAACAACGTCAATGAAGACCTGATGTATCTGGCCCGCGCCTATGGCGGTGTCCGTAAACGGTAATTATTCTCTACTGGATTTAATAATGACTCTGTAATTTGCTGGAACTATTGCTAATGCATATTTATATTGCGTGTATTATTATGACCCTCCCATATCATAATCATGACTCATGAGGAGTAGATATAAATGTATAAAAAAAGAGCCTTTACATTAATCGAACTGCTGGTGGTGATTTCCATTATCGCCCTGCTCATTTCTATTTTAATGCCGGCCCTGAAGATTGCCCGAGAACAGGCCAGCGGCGCTGTTTGCCTGTCAAACCAGAGATCCTTAATCACCGCCTGGATCATGTATGCCAATGACAACGAAGACTGCCTGGTGGGCGGCAGCACCTATACCAATACCACAGATAATTATCCCTACTGGTGCTCCCCACCTATACTGGACAGCCTTGATAACGGCCAGGTCACTCTGAAAAGCAGAATAAGGGGCATAGAAGCCGGCAAATTATACCCCTATCTGAATAGCCATGAAGTCTATCATTGCCCCGGCGACCGCCGGTGGAACAGACGGCCGCCGCCTCGTGATACCTATCGATCCTATACTATCATAGGCACCATGTTCGGAGAAGATTATGATACTGATGGTGATGGACGCGGTTTTATGAATGTATCCGAAGTAGTCGCCTATACCAAACTGAGCCAGATTAAATCACCCTCGGAAAAAATCGTGTTTATAGAGGAAGACCCTCAACTTCAAGGCAATATTTTAGGGTCCTGGGTAATGTATCTCAGATTTCCATTTGAAAGAAGTGGCTGGGTCGATACCGTAGCCATCTGGCACAATAAAAAGAGTACCCTCTCTTTTGTGGATGGCCATGCCGAAATGCATGATTGGGTGGATTACCGAACCATAGAGTTGACTGAAGGTACTATTACTATTACTGATGGAACCAGCATAAACGAACCCAATCCTGACCTGATATTCCTGGCCCGCGCCTATGGCGGTGTCCGTATGCGATAAACTATACACCCTATCCATAGAGGGTATACAGAAAACCCCGGCAGTTCTTGATACCGGGATATATATCTGCTATAATTACCTGGAATTATTATTAATGCAATTTTAATTTAGCGTATATTATTATGGCCTTCCCATTTCAAAATCACAACTCATCAGGAGAATGCATAAATGTATAAAAACAAGGCTTTTACATTAATCGAACTGCTGGTGGTGATATCCATCATCGCCCTGCTGGTCTCTATTCTCATGCCGGCCCTGAAAATTGCCCGAGAGCAGGCCACCGGCGCTGTGTGTCTGGGAAACCAGAGATCCTTAATCACCGCCTGGCTCATGTATGCTAATGACAACGAAGATCGCCTGGTAGGCGGCAGCACTTACTTCGGGACCGATTCGCCATTTGTCCAGCCACCCTTAGATGTCAATGGCAATGCCGCCAATCCGGTTGATCTGGCCAGCCGAATCAGGGGAATAGAAGCGGGAAAATTATATCCCTACCTTAAAACACATAAAGTCTTTCATTGTCCCGGCGACCACAGATGGAGCAGGAAGGCGCCACCTTATGATTCCTATCGATCCTATACCATCATCGGCACTATGTATGGAGAAGATTATGATGACGATAGAGATGGGTATGGTTTTTGGGGGAATCCGGTTGTCGCCTATACGAAACTGAGCCAGATTCAATCAGCGGCGGAAAAAATTGTATTTCTGGAGGAAGATCCCCTCGAAGGTCAGAATAATATTTATGGATCCTGGGTAATGTCTATCCGGTTTCCAATTGAAGATAGTGGTTGGGTGGATAGAGTAGCCGTCTGGCACAATAAAAAGAGTACGCTCTCTTATGTGGACGGCCATTCCGAAATGCATGACTGGGTGGATTACCGAACCATCGAATTCACTCAGGGAGATTTGGATGCTACTCAGGCAACATCTCGTGCGGAACCTAATCTCGACCTGGTATTCCTGGCACGCGCCTATGGGGGTGTACGTAGACGATAATCGGACACCTTGTTTGTATGGAGTAAATTGAAAAACCCCGGCATAAAAACCTGCCGGGGTTTTTTATTGATCGTATAAAACAGCGACCTCCAGTATGAGGCTGCTTCTTTCGCGATAGAAAAGGCCATGGGTAAAATAACTCTTAACCTTATTACCTATATTTTAATTTTTACTTTGTAGTTCTGATGTTTAATTTTTTAATATTAAATTTTCTTTAATGCAGTACGCCCCCGGCGACGGTGTCGTTGTCGCGCATGAGCACGAACCGGCCGGTCTCTTCAACGATCTCAAACGGGTCGGTACAGACGTATCCGTCCAGTTTGAGGGTCAGGTGGGCCACTTCGGTTTCACGCAGTTCGTCGGCGTCCCCGGCGATCAATTCCAGGCTGGATGAATTGAGCCGGTCGGTGATCTTTTTAACCTTGCAGCGAACCTGCTGGGTGGCGCATTTGAAATCAAGAGTATCGCCCTTCTTGAGCGGTTCACCGCTCATCCAGAATACTATGGCTACCAGGGTGTTGGTCACATTGGGCGAACTGTCCACATCACAGGCGACCTCTCCGCGTTTGAGTGCCTTCATGGCGCCGTTACCGTCTTTGAGTACCACGCCGATAGAACGGCCCGCCACCGCCGCGTCCAGAGTGCCGCCCAGAATTTTTATACTGCCGATAGTGGCCGATTTACCCGAGGGATGAAAGATGACATCCTGGCCGCTTTTTAAGGTACCGGACGCCACGCGCCCGACCAGCACCTTTTCATTATCAATATCATAGATGTCCTGAAGCGGATAACGCAGGGCCTTGGCATCGAGACTCGGGGCCGGCTCAAGCATATCCAGCCCTTCCAGCAGGGTCGGGCCGTCATACCAGGAAAGTTTGCCGCTTTTCCCGGCTACATTATCACCCAGGCGCGCCGAGATCGGGATTATCACCATCGGCTCCAGATCAAACTCCGCCAGACGGGTCTTGATCGCAAGGGCCACTTCGTCAAATCGCTCCTGGCTGTAACCGACCAGGTCCATCTTGTTAATCACCACGATCAACTGTTTCACGCCGAGGAGGCTCAGAATGTAAGAATGGCGATGTGTTTGTTCACGCAGCCCTTCCTCGGCATCCACTAACAGCAGGGCCGCTTCGGCCAGAGTCGAGCCGGTAATCATGTTCTTGAGAAACTGTTTATGACCCGGCGCGTCGATAATCGTGTAATCACGCTTGGCGGTCTTAAAGAAAATCTGGGCCGTGTCGATAGTAACCCGGTTACGCCGCTCTTCTTCCAGGTGATCCATCACAAAGGCAAATTCCGGCACGCCGTCTTCCATATCGCTGTGCTGACGCACCTCTTCCATCTTGTCCGGCGGCAGTGAATTCGTATCATACAGCAGCCTGCCGATAAGCGTGCTCTTGCCATGATCCACATGTCCAACGGCTACAAATTTTAAATTCTCTTCCATAATATCTATATCCTCATATCTTAAATTTAATAAATATTCTTCTTCCAGGTCTCGTCATAAGTCTACTAAGCGATATATATAATGCTCACAACTCACAACTAATAACTCACAACTTTATTTTATCCTACATATATCCTAAAGCCCGCAGCTTCTGCATGGTATAAGCGTCTTCCTTGTCCTGCGCCCGCCCGGCCCGCTCGGAGGTGACGGTACTTTCCAGCTCCGCGATCACCTCATCCACGTTAGAGGCATTGGACTCAATCGGATTACAGCAGGTCGTGCAGCCGATACTGCGATACCGCTTGCCGTTTTTGGCAAAATACAGGTCCGTAATCGGGATGTTCTCCCGCTTGATGTAATACCAGATATCCTTTTCCGTCCAGTGCAGCAGCGGATGCACCCGGATATGGGTCTTTTCTTCGGCCTGGTTCTTATACTGGTCCCACAACTCCGGCGGCTGATCCTGATAGTTCCACTGGAACTGTTCGTCTCGCGGCGAGAAGTAACGCTCCTTGGCCCGGATGCCATGCTCGTCCCGGCGGATACCCAGCAGCAGCGCCTCGAAACCATGCTTGGCTATAGCCTGCTTGAGACCCTCGGTCTTGAGCGCCGTGCAGCACTCCAGCTTCTTCTCGCAGGTCATGCCCGCCGCCAGCGCTGCCTCGTTCTTGGCAATAAGAAGATTCATACCCCACTTCTTGCTGTACTCATCCCGAAACTGGTACATCTCCGGGAACTTGTAACTCGTATCGATATGCAGCAGCGGGATCGGCACCTTGCCCAGAAAGGCCTTCCTCACCAGCCACAACATCGTCGTCGAGTCCTTGCCCACCGACCACAACATCGCCAGCTTATGGTAATGGTAATAAGCCTCCCGGATAATATACATGCTCTGACTTTCCAGTTCATCTAATCGGTCCATATCAAACTCCTTCATTTTCTTGACAGGATTAACAGAACTAATATGATAATTAAATCCTGTTCATCCGTTGTTCAACTTTCTCACTTTCCTTTTAACTTCTATTTTTCGGTAAATCTGTCTGAACATTTTAAAAAAATGGGTGGCAACCTCAATCCTGTCATCTCTGCGAAGGCAGGGATCCAGGCGGATTGGGATGCGGTAATTCCATGTACCGTTCCATACCATTTTTGATTTTTACTTAGTTTTGATTTTTGCATTTTGAAATTTTATATTTTTTGTATCCTGTCTAAAATAAATTAAAAGTCCGGCGTTATCGCATTACCCGCTCCATCCATATCCGCCGGTGGTGTAACACCCAGTTTTTCCAGTATCACGCGGGTCAGCATGAATATCTCCAGGTTATTTTCCGGCAGTTCCACACCCCGGGCCACCATGAACGCGTCGTCGTAGGTATGCATACCTTCCAGTTCAGTTTTCTGGAAAAGCGCCTTGCCCGCCAGTCCCAGTTTCAGATCATAGCCGTCATAGGGTATGGCAATCAGATCGGCCGCCCGGCCAAAGGTCCCGTCCATACGCGCGATCTCTTCCGGCGCGGCTCTCAGAGGTCCCTGAGAACCGCTGGGCCAGTACACCTCTTCCCGCATAATCACCTTGCGAATCACCAGATCGCCATTGTCCGGATCTCGCAGTTGCATTAAATCGTCGGCGATCTGCTCTCGTACCTGTTGATACGCATCGACCGGCACAATCCCGCCCGGCTCACGACCTGACAGGTTGATGAATATCCGGCCCGGTATCATGCAATACGCCCGACTTTGCCCCGGATCAATCGAAAGCGGATGCTGTATCTGCGCCGCCGGCGCGGTCCAGCCCTTTTCGATCAGGTAACGGGAAAGCTGAACTTCCTGTTTGATAGGACAGAACCCGTGGTCACTGAAAATCAGCAGCGGTGTCTCCTGGGGAATCCTCTCCAGAAGTTTACCCACGGCCGCGTCTATTTTACGGTAATAATCCCTGAAGCCCGGGGCAAATTCCGCGTCGTCCTGTTCCATCTTTTCGAACAGAAAATGGTTAATCCGGTCCGTACCCATAATATGCGTATGGAAGAAATCCCAGCTCTCCTTATCCAGATAATGGAACATGGCCTCCATGCGCTTGGCCAGGGTGACATCCAGATCATCCAGCATGGCACGTTTATCGCGACGGGCCAGCTGCGCATCGCTGTCAATGCGGTAATCTATGGAACGCAGGTAATCACTTTCCGTGGGAGGATACGCCGCCCGGTCAACTGTCGGGGTGAGAAACCCGCCGATTAATATGCCGTTTACCCGGCGGGGCGGATAGCTGGTGGGTACATTCATACCGAATACCCGCTTGCCGGCCCTGGAAAGTACTTCCCAGATAGTCTCCACCACCATCATCCTGCCGTTCGGCAGCGACATATCGTATGTGCCCGGCTGACGGTCGATAAAACCATAGATCCCGTGCTTGCCCGGATTCATACCCGTCATATAACTGGCCCACGCCACCGACGAGACCGTGGGGTGAATCGATCGCATCTGACGCAGCCCGGTTTGACCGGCCAAACGCGCCATGTTCGCCATCACGCCTTCATCCATAAAACGACGAATCAGGCCAAACGGTACCCCGTCAATACTTAATACCATAAATTTCAAATTATTCGCTGCTTTCATCATATTCAATCACCTGTACATTACCTTAAATCAAATTATTACTTTTCAGCACACTCTCATTTATTCAACCGCCTTAACCGTCTTTCCCCAGCTAATAACATTCCAGATCCGTTCATGTCCGTAATACAGAAGTATTTTCGCTATTACTTCAATACCGCCCAACTCCAAAGCTAATTGCAGTTTCCTCGTGAAAAGGTAAACCAGTATGATGGTGGTCAGGCTGGCTAACATACGCCAGACAACTCCTTTAATAATACTACGCAGATGTGTTTCCTTTGTATTCTCCAAACTCTTATCCACGAAATATATCTCCTAAATTACAAACATACTGTGGGTGGCAGCCTCAGCCTCAAGCCCGCCTCTGGCAGGATTGGGGATGGGGTGTTTCCGCGTGCCATGTCATTCCTTTTGATTTTTTCATTTAATAAAAATTGTCCTCATAAGGTTATTGCCCGGATTCCTTTCCCACTTCTTCCACCGTGATAGTTCCTCTGGTAACATTGTTTTTTTCGTCACTCTCCGGGACTTTGCCGTCAGGATCGATGACCAGAATATACTCATAACTGCCGGCCTTGTTGATCGTCAACTGCCATGTGTCTGGTTCTATAGCAAAGACAGCTTCCCCCCCGGCCGGAACCGATACGGTGCCGGGTCCGTAAAATACATTTTTGCCGTCCCACAACAATCCAATCGTATACATGCCCGCCGGCACGTCTGCTGAACCTGCATTCCTGATAACACAGGATACACTTACCGGGAACCCCACCTTTATCGGATTGGG
>JAFGHE010000297.1 GCA_016930295.1 Sedimentisphaerales bacterium | reverse complement strand
GATGATGATGACGATTAAATTTTTTAGCGAAAGTTTTCTGTTCCGAGAAAATACCCCTGAAAGGCCGTCTTTTGAACGGCTCCTAAACTTCTCATTTTCAAGTTCATTTGATATTTTTTTAGATAATTTTTCTCGATAACAACTCTTTGGATTGATACTTGGGTTACCCCCTATATACCCCTACAAAATAAGCAACAATTTGATATTTACAAACTTTTCAAAGAACTATTTTTCCACCAAAACATCAATAAAATCAAGCATTTTAGCTACTTTTGCTAACTAAACGACATTGAATTATAATTTGAAATTTTTAGATCGAAAATATTCCGGCCTTTGGGCATAATGAGTCAACTGAGCGAAGCCAAATGATTTTAAATCTATAAATTGGACAATGTATTTTCTTTACCTGTGGCGGGGACATGCCTCTTTGTACTATTAACCAGGCCTGGGTCGAATACATGTATTATATTTAATAATCTTAAATACCAGCATATTTGGGAATTAAAACCAAATTAAAGATTTTTACTGGTTGTTCTGTTTCAATTACAAGTTTCACCTTTTCGTTGGTGGTATTAAATCTCAATGAAGCTTGCTTTAAGTTTCCTAAGCACACTTTAACTGATAAACAATTCTGCTCTTCCATCACCCATATTTTAAACGGACTTTCAGCCTTGTAATCCACTTTTAGCTCATAAGTACCAGAGGCAAGAGGTTGTCCATGCATACTTGTCAGTTCCAGTTCAATCTGATCATCCACCAATAAAGCTGACCGATCAGTTTCCTGCAAAAACTGGGAATCCTTCATTTCCTGTTTCCAAAGGCAGCGCCACCAATTGCCGTCTTCATCGATGTGGTAGGTATATCTGCCAGGAGCCTGAGCCAGCGTGTCATGCTGAGTTGGCGAAAACTGAAGCAAAACCGGAAGAAGCCCTAATCGTTGTTTCATATTTAGATAATCGGCCTTCCACCGGGTATTCATGGAAAACAGCAATGCTTTTTCGCCGGAAGTAAATCCGATATTTTCGATAGCTTTAACATAGAGCATCAGTGTGCTGTCGGGATTAGTAACGGCCATAACAGCTTTGGCGTGTTCCATATTTCCGTTATTAACCGCTTTTACAGCTTCTTGAAACAACTGCTGGTTTTTAAAAAATGAGAGATAAAAAAGCTCCATGTCGCGTTGATACCTGATGAATGGATTTTTGGAGGATTCATTTGAAGTCTCCAGCAGGCGCAACCGTTCCTGAGCCTTGGCTTCCATATCGGCCCAGCGTTCCAGCTCATCTCCATGTTCCTGTTGGCCAATATCAACAAAATGGTCCGAAGTTTCACGTCCAAACATAGGACCCGAATTAATCCATTGATATAAATAGTGACTCAGAGTATCGTGGTCGTTTCCGACCCATTTGGAAACATACCAGTCGACCGTATTTTTCAATGGCTCATTTTGGGTATTTTGCCATACCTGACGGGTCAGACTGGTAAAATAGAGATCCAGGGGGCGGGTTGTCCAGTGAATAAGGCCAAATCCTTGCGAGCGGCTGTTGGTGAGCAATTCGGAGAAATTAGCCCAGGGTGTATAGGGACGGCCAATGTAACGGTGGTCGTCATGGTGAGCCCATACCACAGGATAAACCGGTCGGTTACGCCCCACGCGGGCAATCAGCTCCTGCGTCTGTTTTTGATCGAACACAATCGACCAGTCGAGGGGTATGAGGGGAAGGCCCTGAGGATAAAAAACATCAGCCAGCGGGAGGTAGTCAAAACGCCAGGAGCCACTGCTGATTTCCAGCTGGGGATTTACCTTATCTCTGGCCTTTTGAATGGCTGCAATTAATTTACCATAGGCAAACACACTGGTCGACATGATGGAATGGTCCAGTTCGGGATGTTGCTGCATAATTTGCCGGTACTCCTTTTTCCAGAATATGGGGAATTGTTCCTCGGAGAAATTCATCCAGATGGATCCCAGTCCTGTTTTCAACGTTGGCGGCCGATGCCAGACAGCCAGTTGGTCGATTTGGGGATATTTCGCCAATAGAGAAACCAGAATCTGCTCATAATAGCGAAACCCTTCGGGATGCTCCGGGTTGGGTGTCAGAGCCCCTTTCAGTTCAAAGAGTGCCTCTCGGGGCAGTTTCCCTACAATATTCCCGGGATGAGCCATCCAGGTATCCAGATCGAGGGCCAGGATAATTTTGGTTCTCCGTGATTTGGCATAATCGAAAACCCGTTGCATCAACAAGGTGGCTGCCTGTTCCTTCTCCTGTTCGGGCACCTGCGAGGCGAGGGCTCCAAAAACCGGTGTATCAAAAACAGCGCCTCCGGTCAAACGGCGCACATCGTTGACGTGCTGATTGCCCCAGTCGCGTCCTGAAGCGGTGTTATTGAGATAGCCCGTCTTTTTTCTCTCTCCCAGGTATTCAAAACTAAACGCCGGATTATTGCCATAAAAATGAAGCATAATGCCATTATAGCGCATTTTATTAATCTGGTCGATGTAGAAACACCAATCTTCATAATTCCAGCCGGTACAACCACTCAAGAAATTATGCCAGTTTAACACAAAACGATCCATTATCAGGGGCTGATCGCTGATGGCCCAGTCTTTAAACCCGTTCCATTGGCGGGGATCGGGGCACTTATCGCCTGAAATAAAGAAGCCATAACCCTGTTCTTCGAGCAGGGCGTAGGTTGCATTCAACAAGCCCCGTTCATCAGGGGCGACTATCCAGAGGGTCTCGTTCTGCTCTACTATTGTAAAGCTTTCATCGGCCACAGGCAACTCCCCCAATTCGAGTCCGGTTTCGGGCACCTGATGGTTGAGCAAAAACAGAATGCGGCCTTTTCCGGAGCAGGAATCGACCTGAAAGAGAACATCCGGATAAACTGCCGACAGGTGCTTTGCCAGTTCCAGGGAAGCGAAGTGTCCCACCGGCGTTTGAGAGAGGTCGGCAATCACGATCGGTTCCTTACGGCACGAAGAGGCCGTAATCAGCATCAGGGCCGACATCCATATAAGAACAATTTTCAAATTCATAGTTATCAGTCATTAAATCCATTAAAGTCCCTCCTGAACCACCTTTAAGGCTGCTTTCATATAGCCCATTGCATACGCCATCCCAGCATACCAGGGTGCCCCGCAACTCATCTGGGGGGTATGGTCGGGTATCAGCACTCCTGTAAAATTATTTTTCTTTAAGATTCTCAGGATGCGGATCATATCTATATCCCCTTCATCAATAAACACCTCTTTGTAATAGGGAGCTTTCCCAACTACATTTCTGAAATGGATATAGGCAATGCGGTTTTGGCGGCTGTATTGGTCGGTTGCATCATACACATCGCCTTCTGTCATTTCGGCAAGGGAGCCTAGGCAAAACTCCAGGTTATTACTCCAACCGGGATTAAGATCGATTAATTTCTGATACATGCCTGGTTGATAAACCAAACGCGGGCTGTTGCGCACCCAGGGCATCGGAGGATCATCGGGATGAGCCGCCAATCTGACACCGGCAGCATCGGCCATCGGGATTAACTCATCGAGGAAGAATTTCAATCGATTCCACAACTCCTCATGAGAAATTTTGGGCACGAACCCCTGCGGAGCCAGTTCATCATAGACCATATTCCAAACCATCCCATTGGGGATGGGTGTTTCATCCACCACCCCATCCATCCCCACGGAGATGGCACCACCACGGGCATAGGGCCCCACCTCGCGACTGGCGACTCCGGCCAGCGAAAAATTGTACCCCATTATGGGAATGCCGGCCTGGCCCATGATACGAATTTGTTCTTTTAAAAGATCAATCTGCTCCATTTTCCGGGGGCCATCGAGCAATACATCATGCCAAACGGAAGGATCAAAATTTTCTACTGCTTCCAGTTCCAGACCATGCTTTTGAATGGTTTGCCTAAGCTCGATGAGTTCGTCCAAAGTCCACAGATGCCCCGAACCGGCTCTCCCCCATCCGTTATGACGGCCAACGGGCTGGTTGGCCACCGATTTGTCATTGTCCTTATGGGCAAAATAGTCGACTAAATGGACTACCAGATGTGTAGCCCCACATTGACGGGCAAACCGGTAGTGCTCCTCATTGAGCATATGTCTGTATAATCCAAATCCTAGTTTCATCAAATTAGCTTTCTT
>JAFGHE010000296.1 GCA_016930295.1 Sedimentisphaerales bacterium | reverse complement strand
TTCAGATGACCGTACCAGGCGAAGGTCATGAAGATATTGGAGCCCACCAGCATCAGGGAGGTCAGGAACAGGGTTTTCATATATCGTTTATCCTTAAATTCAGTAAACTCACAACACGTTAAATACCTAAGCGGCGAATTATACTTAATACCACCTCTGCAAGGCAATAGAGCATAATATTTCAATACCCAATCGACTGGATCCATTAATTCCAATTTGTTCCACAGAGCCGACTCTTTAACGGTTTCCCGACAGATAAACCAAGGCCGGTTGATTAATTGAGTTATGGTCCGAGAATTAAATATTTCAGAAGACCCTTTTTAGCCCGATAACACCTCCGTTAATACTTTTTAATTCAATCTTAAAACGAAACCACATTGACTATACCCCTAAAAACCTAAGAGAAATACCTAAAACTTCCAGTTTATGCAGGGGATATAAAAAAAGCAAAAAATCAGAAAATTCCGCAAAATAAGTAAAACTCATATGACGAGAAAATCTATGACAACATGATTTATGGTATTAATTATTACCTAGCTAATCGTTTAAAGAGTTTAATAAAATAAAATACAGTTTACCTGGCGGTCCTGTATTTCAACTAGTAATGACCGTCCATTAGTTGAAAGGGTATTAAGATGTCCAGATTACCTATATACATTCTGATATTCATTCTGGTTTTAGGATTTAGCTCAGGAGTTTCCGCCGATGAAAATAGCCTGGATGAACTGAATGGGGAAGACCTCACTGATATGTCCCTTGAGGAACTCATGGAAGTGGAAATTTTCTCCTCGGCACGTCGCCCCCAGTCAATATCTCAGGCCTCCCGGGCCGTGTATATCATCACGGGCGAAGAGATCAGGCAAGCCGGACCCGTACGGTTAGAGGATATTTTCCGCCTGGTGCCCGGCATGGATGTATTTCAGACAGAAGGACTTGTTTCTCAGGTGGGCTCTCGCGGATACACCAAGTGGAACAATGAACGAATGCAGATTCTGCTGGATGGTCGCCCCTTATATGACCCATACCTCGGCGGAGCGCTCTTTTACCTGCATCCGATATTTGCAGAGAACATCGAACGGATTGAAGTCATTCGCGGCTCTGCAGGCGTCACCTGGGGTGTTAATGCCATGAATGGCCTCATCAATATTATCACCAAAAAAACAGCCGACACCCAGCGCGGCCTGGTGGCCGGCGGCATCAGCCTGCACAGTCCTCACCTCCGACAGGGTCTGCTTCGATACGGCAGCGGGGTGGACGGGCCTTTATCATGGCGAGCAACCATTGGTGACTTTTCCAATAATGGATTTGCCTATAGCAATGGGGAACGGGTGGACGATAACTATGACGCTTTCCAGGCTACCCTGCGGGGCGAACTCAAGCTCGCCGATGATGAGACGGTGATATTTACCGGGGGACATCAAAACGCTTCCTCCAATAACGAAGAACTCCGGTATTTAAATCTCCTCTGGGAAAAACTTCTTGATGACGACAGCACGCTTAACCTGCGGTGGTCAGAAAGTTGTATTGCACGGTCTGACAAACATAATTATTTCAGCGGGTCCAATAACGATCTCTTTACTCTGGTAGATACACACTCCCGTGAAGAGATGTTCGAACTGCAGCACAACCTCAAACACGAACAACACAATATTGTATGGGGAGCAGACTATACCCGGGATATTTATACCAGTTCCCCCAAGAATGACCAGGATAACACAATACCTGACAACTTTGTAAATGATCAGTGCAGTGCTTTTGTTGAAGATGAAATCACGCTCTCGGATAATCAGTGGTTTACTATCGGTTACCGAGGGTACTATAATGAGCTGACACACTTTGACTGGGCTGCCAGTATGTCGCTGGTCTGGGAGTTGGTGCCGAACCATTTCCTCAGAGGTGCCGTCTCGCGCTCTTTCAGAAGGCCCACTATGTGGCAGGAATTCAGAGCCGGCCCTCTCAAGTATGATGGATTCAGAATTAATGGGGAAGGAAATGATTCACTGGACAACGAACGAATGGTGTCTTATGAAATCGGGTACCGCGGGCAGTTAAGGGAAAATCTCTCCATCAATGTCGAAGGGTATCTCAACAAAGATAAAGACATGATGGCCCTCAACAAAGCCCTGGTCCAGGAATCCCAGCCATGGCTGCCGGGCTCAGACTGGGTTGAAACCGACTGGTACGACAAGTGGAACAACGTCTATGATGTAACCACCTATGGTATCGAGACTTCGATTGACTGGAAGCCTGCCAACTGGTGGCTTCTTCGGGGATTTCATGCTTATATCCATCAAACCGACAGAAACAAGTTGACCAATTGGCGTACCGGTGAAACAGGCATCATCCTGAGCCCCAAGCACCGGGTGGGCCTGACCAACCGTTTTTATCTGGATAAATCCACGACATTGAACACGCAGTTGTACTGGACTGACACCGCTACGCCTTATTATGAATATATTCCCGGAGATCCCTTCTGGAGACTTGATGTTCGCCTGTCCAGGAGATTCTGCAACGACCAGGCCGAATTCGCCGTGGGAGCCACCAATCTGCTCGACAAATACCATTATGAGGGCGGTTATGATTGGGGAGCCGGCGAATACAACGAGGCGCCTCGCCAGTACTATATGCAGCTTTCCTATAGTTTTTAAGCATTTAAAACACTATCCCAGGGAAAATGAATTGGGGACAGAGTATTTCTGATTTTATGTTCTTCAGCCACAAATCTCACTAATCCTAATGACCGCTCTGTGGCGCTGAGAGTTCAAAGTTTACCCCTTTGCAGAAAGGGGCCTTAGCTTGTTATTTCTTTCAACTGCTTTACTATCTACTGTTCCAGAATGCCCCTCATATCCACTGCAATCCTGCAACCCTTGAAAAATTTTAACCGAAACTCCTTTTATTTATGGCTGAAAAATATTATAAAGAAACCCTGACAGATATTTATTTTTATAACGGACGAATATAATGACATTAAACTGGTTTGAGATTGCTAAGAAGTTGAAAGTGATATCACAGGCAGGACGTCATTTTGCGCGGGACGACTATGAAATGCAGCGTCATCAGGACATTGCGGCGCTGGCCGCGGATATCCTGGCGTATCACACTCAACTGGAATCCGACCAGACGAAAATGATACTGGAGCAGGACACGGGCTATCCCACACCCAAGGTGGATGCGCGCGGAGTGGTCTTTCGGGATGATAATAATCCGCCGCCTGGCGATTCCTACTCTTCGGGCAATTGAGTACTGTCTTGTTGGGATTTTTCAGGTTCTTCCGGTTTGGAACGTTCTATTCCAATACCTTTTAAGAACTCCGTATTCTGAGTATATTTGATGGCCGCCTTACGGAGTTTTTCCCGCTGCAGACTCACATCAGTACCGGCCACTCGGGTAGCGGCCCGCGCCCGACCTTCTGCTTCATTTCTTTGCCGTCGTAATCGCGCCAGTGTATCATCGGTGCCGCTGGTGGCTATGCCGGATAGCGATTCATTGATTTTGTCAATTTGTTGCGCGGCAGCGATACTGGCCACGGCCTCGTGTTTTTCCGATCGCAGGGTCTCCACCTCCCGTGCCAGTTTTTGTGCCTGGGCAATGTTCTGGTCTATGGATGCCTTCAGAGTCTCCATATCAGCCTCGAGGTCGACGATTCTGGCCTTTTTCTCCTCCAGGGTAGAGGAGGCATCGTTATAAGCGGCCTGCAACTGGACGACCTCGCCGTCCTGCATAATATCGTCTGTACTTTTTCCCTGAGCCTTTAGCATATCCACTTGCTCTTTCGCCAGCGCCTGAGCCCCGGCCTTTTCCTGCTCGAGTTCCACAACTTCCTTGGTCAGAGTCTCGATTTTTTGTTTCTTCATTTCCTGCTGGGCCATCAGGTCCCCGACCGCGTTTTTGACCAGTTGCGCGGCTTTGGCCTTTTCACGAATGACCTCATCGTAATCCAGACCCACAACCTCCGGATTCCTCTCGATAGGTTCGCTAAATTTAACCAGGCCAAGGGTTAATACCGATGCGATAGCACGAAAGGCACGTCTAACACCATGAACTAATCGTCCCATTGGAATTCCTCCAGGTTATTATTGAATGTAATTGTGATAGTCAGACTATATACTCTTTAGATCAGCGATAAATCAAAGTAGAATCAACATTCCTTAATTCAAGAATACCAGAAAACCTCATCTGGTATTTTAAACAGTTATTATATCAATATTTATAGTTTTTTACCACATAAAATCAACATAAATTTTATTTTAAATTTATGGCGTATCTGTATCCTCATCATTTATAGTATGGTGTGTCTATGTATGGCTTGTGATGAAAAGGAATTATTTAAATTAGAATATATTTATAGGGCCATATCCTGCTCTATGTTTCTGCTATATATAGAGTTATGAATCACAAGGCCGCCGCGTGAACGCCTTGAGGGAATATGAAAATGTAACATGTGATTTTGGGCCGTGTCATAGTCCTTGAGATACGTTAAGGAGTGTCAAATAATGGTGAATTACAATTTCTTTGGAGAAATTGGCCGTATCCTTAATTCCGGGCAAAGTCAAAGTATGGTTCTGACCGGCAATATATACGACCTGTTCTATTATCCCGAAAAGGACAGGTATGAATCACTTCTTGACTTTCTCCTGCACAAATGGGATGTGCCCGAAGCTCGTAATATTATTAAAATTGTCTATGAATTAAACGGGCCTATCAACTTTTTACATGAAAACGATAAAAAAATTGTATTGGAGGCCTGGCGACTTTTTCATACCGGAAAAACTTCTCAGGAAGATGCGATTGAAAGACTGGCCCGACCTTACCGGGCCGATGAAGACCAAGAACTTTCCGAAATTTTCGAGGAAATGGTGACCACCAACGCGATTTCCAGCCCGACCGCGGCCCTGGAATTTCTACGCCAATTATGCCAGGCATCCCGTCTAAACCTCAGGAATAATCCCTTAATAAACAGACAAATGCTCATTATTATCGAAGGCGCGGATATGATCCTGCCCGAGGGAGAAATTGCACGCCTCTCTACTATGGACCGAAAAAATGTGGCTATCTGCCGGGATTGGTTTTGTGATCCGGGCTTTATGGAGGCCAAGGACGCCGTGATACTCCTGACAGAATCACGCGCAGAACTGAATAGAGAGATTTCCCGACTGCCGCAGCTCTTGGAAGTCGAAGTCCCTTCTCCGGACCAGAATCAAAGGGAACATTATATCTCCTGGTTTATGAATAAAGCCGATCAGAAACCGCAGGTGTGGTCCGGGGTCCGGGAATTTGCCGCTTATACGGCAGGGCTTACGCTTTTGACTATGATGCAACTGCTGAGATCCGCCTCCCATACCGGCCGAAAAATTCAACCCGAAGATGTATCGAATAAGATTGAAGAGTATCTGATAAGCCAGCTTGGAGAAGGCGTGGTGGAATTTAAAAAACCAAAACATACCCTGGATGATGTGGTGGGTAACAGAAAAATAAAAAATTATATCCAGCAGAGATTTATCCCCCGATTGAAAAAAGGGGCCATTGCCGGGGCCGCGGTGGGGGGGGCGATCGGAGTCGGAAAAAGCTTCCTGTTTGAAGCCGTGGCCGCTCATCTGAATGTCCCGGTACTGGTCCTGAAAAATATCCGGAGTAAGTGGTTCGGGGAGACGGATATTATTTTTGAACGGCTGCGCCGGATCGTGGAGGCCTTTTACCAGGTACTCATTTTTGTCGATGAAGCAGATACCCAGTTTGGCGGTGTGGGCCAGGAGGTACATCCCACCGAGCGAAGGTTAACCGGTAAAATTCAGGCAATGATGGCCGATCCCCAGCTAAAAGGACGGGTGGTCTGGCTGTTGTTAACAGCCCGGATTAATCTGCTCTCCGAGGATTTACTGCGGCGCGGCCGGGCCGGCGATGTAATCTTCGCCCTGACCGACCCTGAAGGAGAAGATTTGGAAGAATTTGTAAACTGGGTTCTTAAACCGGTAATGGCCGCACCCGATACCGAACTGGTCAAACAACTGCTCGAAAAGTCCAGAGGCTACTCCGCCGCCGATTTTGACTCCTTACGCGCGGACCTTAAAATGGAAGCGGATGGCCGGGAACTCTCGGCCGAACAAATCCTCAGCGCCGTTGAAAATCGGATACTCTCCGATACCGCCGATTTCAGACGGGCGCAAACGCTTAACGCATTGATTAAATGTACCGACCGGCGATTATTACCCCGGGAGTATGATGATATCGAAAGCCAGAGAAAAAAATGGAAAAAAGAACTTGCCGCTCTGCAGGCAGTTATATGAACAGGTGTAATAACAACGTAGTGTAAACCAGAGACCATAAGGAGACCGATGATGAAAGGAATACCGGAAATTAAAATGACCGCGGAGTTGTCCATTAAAACCATACACTATCTCAGAGAAAAGGAAAATATGTCCCTTAAAGACATCGCCTCTCTGCTGGGAACAAGTCCCGCCTATCTCCAACAGGTATTAAACAAAAAAAAGGTACTGCAAACCCGTCATATGGAAAAACTCCAAAAGAAAAAACCGGATATCTATCTGTTTATCCTGCCCATGATTTTTGGTGAGAAGTTTGGAGAAGGCTATGATTTCCTCAAACAAAAGGCCGAAGAACTGCAAAAGAAAAGCCAAAAGGGCATGAATGCGGTCAAGTCGGTGACCGGAGATATGGCCTTTGCAATCTGCAAACTGATCACAAAAGACAAAAACTGAGGTTAATTCATTATAAGCGGTTGGTTTTTCCCTTATACTAATCCGATGCTGCCGTCAAAAGTCAATTTACCAATGTAAAACAGGCTTTATAAGTCAGTATCAAAGCTGACACATACTTTTGACGCTGGCGTCTAATCTGATAATCTGAGGTCAGGGTGATAGGCCAGGTCTTTCTGGCGTTCGTAGATGTTGGTGATACGACCGATGCGCCGGAGGGTGTTGCGACCTTCCTCACTCATTTCCAACCCCACAAGCTGGAAGCCCAACAGAGCCATGGAACCGGATTGGTTCGTCTCATGGCCTTCGGGCAGTTCTTCAGCCTGGCGCAGTCGGCCCTGCAGACAGAGCGGTTCCTGGGTGTTTCCTGTCATACCCTGTATGGAACGGTCCGTCATATTTGAGGTGAAAGGCACAAACTGGATTTCATACTGACCGTCTTTATCCAATTTATCCAGTAGTGATTCCTCAATATGCAATCCCAGGCCCCCCGCGGACATGTTCACCAGTACGGCCTGAAATTTCTGCTGCTTGTTATCAATTCGCCAGAACGTGACTGTGATATTCTCGCCCGGTGGCGGACACGTGCGGTTATAAGCCCGGCGCTGGATTTTTTCGATCTGCTCCGGTCGGTAGGCCGAGATAGCGGGCATATGGAGGCCCGGCTCCAGTTCGAAACTTTGCGCGGCAATAATACGGGTGTTAAACAGGCATTTGTTATACCCTTTTTTGAAGCTGATGGCTATTTCCTGACCCGAGGCAGGCTCAAACTGACAATCAGCACTGTCCGACATGGGTTGACCCAATACAATCCGATTCCCATTGACAGAAAGAAAATTTGATTTATAGACCTGCCACTTGTTATCCTCACTTTTATTGGTAATAGTCACAGGCAGACGCTTTAACACAGCCTCTTCCATTAACTTTTTACATTCCGAGCCAACTACATATTTCCGCTTTCGCATGGTATATACCTCCCGGCTGACATACGCCGTGATGCACGATTATATTCCGGTGTAGAGAACATTTCCAATCATACATAATTTTTCGGCTTACAGGAGGCCGGACATAAGCCCAATATTAGATAAGGCTATACAAATGGGGCTATTAAGCGACCGATACGGGACCGACAATTTCGTCATAATCAGTCATACTGGAACGGTCACCTCGGGCGATTTCACGGCAAAGCATGTTAATAGTATTGGCATTACCGGTGATATATCGACGTGATACATACTGCTTACGATGGCGTATGGTCCGATATTTATCCAGACCGGGTTGATTCTTATCGGAATCTCCATTATTAGCACCGTTGACGGACCCCTGGGGGACCGTGGTAAATTCATCCTGCCAGCGAGGCTCTGACACGCTTTGCTGGAGAAGTAGATGCCCCACAATGAGCATGATCGCGACATCCACGAGTTTACGGCCATACAGATCCATGTATTCAGTGCCTGGCTGCCCTTTGACATAGGCTATGGCCTCCATCAGTTCTTCACGGCCTTTTTGGAGAATTTCCACGAATTCTTTTACCTCGTCCGGATAATGATAGTCTTCATATTCCAGCAGGAACTTCTCGGCCGTACCACTACAAACTCCACGCACCGCGGCAATAATCTGTAATTGACTGGTACCTTCATAGATGGTGGTTATCCGGGCATCGCGGGCCAGCCGTTCGGTAGGGTAATCCTTCATATAACCACTGCCGCCGAGCACCTGGATAGCATCATAAGCCACCTGGTTACACATTTCACTGGTGAAATATTTACTCATCGGGGTAAGCATGCCGGTGATACGTTTATATCGTTTGGATTGCTGTTTAAGTTCCTTCAATTGATCTTTATCCGTGATTTCGCCCGAATCCAGTACTCTTAATAAGCCGTTCTCATGATCAACCTGCCAGCAGGTTTCATAGGTCAGGGCACGGGCCGCTTCGATCCGGATTTTCATAGTAATCAACATATCCCGTACCGCGGGAAAAGACTCAATGGCCATGCCGAACTGCTTTCGACTGGCGGCATAATCACGGGCCACCCGATACGCCGCCTCAGCAATCCCCAGCGACTGGGAAGCGATTCCTATCCGGGCACCGTTCATCAGGCTCATCACATAAGTCACTAGTCCGCGCTGACGCTCACCGATCAATTTACACGGAGTATGATTGAAATACAACTCGCAGGTGGGCGAACCATGGATACCCAGCTTATTCTCCAGACGCCGGACCTTGACGGACGGTCCACGGTCACAGATAAACAGGCTCAGTCCCAGACCACCTGTACGATCCGGCTCACTACGAGCCAGTACTAACAGGACTTCCCCGCACCCATTCGTAATAAAACGTTTCACACCATGTAAAAACCACTGGCCCTCTTCATCCTGATACGCCCTTAAATTGACGGCCTGGAGATCACTGCCGGCATCGGGCTCCGTAAGTACCATGGCGCCGGTAAGTTTACCCTCGGCAAAGCCGGGCAGATATTCCTGCTTAATCTCCTCACTGGCAAATGCGTTGATAGTTTCGGATATACCCTGTAAGCCATAGATATTCATCAGGGACGCGTCGGCGCGTGAGACAATCTCATTACTCATACAATACATCAGACTGGGACAATTAATGCCTCCAAAGCGATGGGGCAGGATAAAGCCCATAACCTCCGCCTCGGAAAGACGCTGGAGGTTTTCCTGCATACCCGGCGCATAAGAAACCGTACCGTCCGGATTAAGAGTGTTGCCGGCCTGATCAATCCCTTCGGCACGCGGATCAATGTAATCGCCGCTTAACTGGCCAATCGTGTCAAGAATCCGGTCATAATTATCTACCGCCTCTTCAGCACTGGCCGGCGCCCAGGCAAACCGGCCCGACTCGGAGAAATCACCCTCCATAATCTTAGCCAGTTTGGCCAGTTCATAATAACGAAATAAAAATCGAATATCATCATTGTCTGTATAAAAGTTTGGCATGGCAATTCTCTTTCAATTATTCAATTCAAAGCCGGCACTCGGATGACACGCAGTCGCACAACTGTTATTTACTTTCTTTCCTTAATGGATTTTATAAGCATCGGGATCACATCATTCAAGTCTCCGGCAATACCGTAATGAGCCATTTGGAAAATGGGCGCCTCGGGATCGTTATTGATGGCCACAATCTTGGCAGATTGTGACATGCCGGCACAATGCTGGACCGCACCGCTGATACCGACGGCGATATATAAGGCCGGCCGAACCGTAGTGCCGGTCTGACCTACTTGATAGTCATGATCGATAAAACCTAAATCAACAGCCGCACGGGAAGCGCCCGGTGCACCGCCCAGTGCGTTGGCCAGATCCCAGACCAGCCGGAAGTTTTCCCTGCTGCCCAGTCCGGCCCCCCCGGCCACGATGATTCTCGAGGCCTTGAGATTGACTTTCCTTTGCTCTGTATGTCTTTCCAGAATCTTCAAAGGCAAATACTCGGGAGAGAGTTCTACGGATTCAGGGATGATCTCGGCCTTGAGTTTGCCGTTACGAGAGGGCAGAGGCATCACACCTTCACGCACCGTTGCCATCTGGGGCCAGCGGTCGTAGTTGACAATCGTGGCGATGATATTTCCGCCAAAAGCCGGCCGAATCTGCTGGAGCAGATTTTTGTGCACCTGATCAGAACGGGGAGGCTTAAAATCTTCAATCAGTAAATCCGTACAGTCCGCTGTCAGACCTGCACGCATCGCTGAAGCTATCCGTGGTGCCAGGTCGCGACCGATAGCCGTGGCCCCGTATAGTACAATCTGAGGTTTGTGCCGGGTGATGAGATTACATAATACCTTGGCATAACTGGTTGTTTGATATTCATGCAGAAGTGGATCCTGGACCAGATAAACTTTTTCAGCGCCATAAGCGCCCAACTCGTCGGCCAGGGAGTTTACCTCATAACCCGGCAAAACAGCGGCCATCGTTACAGATAATTTATCGGCCAGCACTTTACCACGTCCCAGCAGTTCCAGCGACACCTCGTTGAGCTTGCCGTCCTGTTGTTCGGCAAAAACCCATACCTCGCCATCTCTGTTTACTTCGATCATATAATTACTAACTCCAAATTAAGGCCTTTATCCAATAGTATGATCTTCAATTAGTTCATGGACCATTTCCCGGATACCCTCCTCGGTCGGCTCGACTCTTTTATGGCCGGTTGCGGTTAATACCACACTCTGGATTCGGTTCACCTTGGTGGGACTGCCGTCCCGCCCGCACCAGACGAGCTCTGCCTGCACATCCTCGAGATTCCATTCCTCAATCAGTAAGCCTTTGCTCTTAAGAAAATTAATCGTCTCTTCGGTATTTTCAGTACCGGCCAGTTCACTTTTGCTGTGAGATTTTTTATATTTCATCATACGCTTGACACCCGGGGGGCGAGGGGTATTGGCCGTATCCATCACGGTCAGCAGAATAGGAAGTTTGCCTTCCACTTTCTCCCAGCCGGAACCGATACTACGGTGGGCGATGATGGTATCATCATCCAGCTTAAGAATCTTTTCCACGTAGGTGATCTGGGGGATACCGAGTTTCTCAGCTAATTGTGGGCCAACCTGGGCCGTATCGCCGTCAATGGCCTGGCGCCCGCATAAAACCAGATCAAATCGACCCAGCTTCTTCACCGCACAACTGAGAATATAACTGGTGGCCAAAGTATCGCTGGCCGCCGCCCGTTTGTCCGTAATGAGTATAACCCGGTCAGCGCCGCGATATAAAGCCTGACGCAGCACCTCACAGGCCTTAGGCAGCCCCATGGTGATTACCGTGACGGTTCCTCCATGTTCTTCCTTGATCTGCAAAGCCAGTTCCAGGGCATTCAGATCTTCCGGATTAAAAATAGCCGGCAAGGCGCCCCGGTTCACTGTGCCGTCATCATTCATCGCCTTGCCCGTGACGGCCTGGGTATCCGGCACCTGTTTGACCAATACTACACAATCATAAGGCATTACTTCTTCTCCTCATACTCGACCTGGTGAGTATATCAAAGGGCATACTGTATCTGATAAGGACTATACTGTCAATAACCTGACGGATGAGAATTGATTCCGAGGGAAGCACGGCCAATCCGGCCATGATACATTAAGGTTTTTGACGGAACAAAGCAATTTTGTTTTTGATGTAAGTGTTTATATTTATTGATATTAGCCATCAGACTCCATTTGAAAATCAGTATAAAATTTGGGTTAATACCCTTACGTAAGGGTAATAATAGAGGTAATAAGATGCCACTGTCAAAAGTGGATATTGGCAATTAAAAGCGTTGTTTTTAATCCAGAAACAAGCGTTCGCAATACCTTTGACGTGTCTCATCCCAATTCATCGGTGGCGTCAATAAGGAAAGATTAAAAGCTCTCCCCCTGTTTCAGGGGGAGTACCCGAAGATGGGGGAGGGGGTATCCATCCCGGCTTCCCACCTTTCAAACTTTTCCCACTCTTCTCACTCTTCTCACTCTTCTCACTTTTTATGCCTTTTTGTGGCAAAAATTCTCTTAACCATATACGCCCCCTGTGGTTATAAAATA
>JAFGHE010000295.1 GCA_016930295.1 Sedimentisphaerales bacterium | reverse complement strand
GCAAGTCCTGCCAGTTATCCGGGGCGACGCTGATTTTATCGAGATCAATGATGCCGTAACCGCGTTCGGAGGCCAGGCGCAGGTGGGGGATGTCGCCGGCGGAAATTCCCATTAGCTCGCACGCCACGGCGTCTGTGGCAAAGGGTTCGACTCCGATTATTACCACGCCCAGTTCCACGGGTGTGCCGGCGCTGGGGCCCAGGCCTTCCATGCCGATGGTTCCGTCGATAATGGAAAGGTGGGGACGCAGTACGGAGGACATATCCGCGATGGCGATATTGAGGGTTCGTTCCTTATGGTCGGGCATCTCGGGGACCATGTGCAGGTCCACCTTGGACCGGCGCCACAGGCAGCCCTTCATGTTCTTGACGGACAGTGTCACGCCCGTGTGCATGTGTGTTTTCATGACGGGGATGGACACGATGATATCGTACTCCAGGACCTCCCGGCAGAGCTTGAGGATATCGATTGCAACGCCGTCGGGTATGCGTAAGGGGCTATAGCGACGGGCGTCCATATCGATCAGTGGACAGTTGCGTTCGTCGGCCACGGCCTTGATGCCACAGCGATCAAGGGCATCCAGCGTCTTCACGCCGGTAATGGGGCTTTCGCCCACGGCCACGTCGGCGCCGGCGGCCTGGAAGGCATCGATCGCAGCGGCCACGACCTGCGGGTGTGTGGTAATGCCCTTTTGGGGTTCAAC
Source organism: Sedimentisphaerales bacterium (assembly GCA_016930295.1). GTDB lineage: Bacteria > Planctomycetota > Phycisphaerae > Sedimentisphaerales > SM23-30 > JAFGHE01. Next base: position 38,846 of record JAFGHE010000295.1, on the reverse strand, counting down.
GTCCCGGCCGGCGTTTGGTTTTAGCAGGACTTTTTTGCCGCGGGCCGGGGAGAGGTCGATTTTTGTAAGGGCCTGGCGCGTATTCTCGTATGGTCCGTTGCCTGAGACAACGAACACAGAAGGGCGGGCCGCATCCATTGCAAAGGGAGTGGGCGTTAGAGAGGTTTTAGACCGGCCGGGCCTTTGGTCTGTAATCGAGGTATATCGTTCAATATCAAGCGGTTGAGCAGCCTTGGGGTAGGAACCGAGCATCTTGACGGAGTTTTCCTTTTCGATTTCCTGGAGGGCCGCTCGGATATGGTCTTCCTGAATGTGGCCTTCGATATCGATAAAGAAATGGTAGCGTCCGAGCATCTCCTTGGTCGGCCGGGACATGATTGAGACCATATTGATCTGCCGGCTGGAAAAGGCAGTGAGGATACTGCTGAGCACACCGGGTTTATCCACGCTTTCGAATATTAAAAGCGAGGTCTTGTAGGTCCTGGACGGCAGGTAAACGGCCGGCTCTTTATGGATGACAATGAAGCGCGTCTGGTTGTTGGAGTAGTCGTTAATGTTCTCGATGATGAGCGGGAAATCGCCCTCTTTGACAGAGAAGAATGGCACCAGGGCCGCTTCGTTCCGGATTCCCTTGCGCACCTGCTCCAGGGATATGCCGTTGCTCTGGGTGGTGACCACGTCGGTATTACTGAGGCTGTCGAGGAAGATTTCGCATTGGCCCTGGGTGACGAACTGGGCATATATTTTTTTGATTTCCTCGATCTCGAGGCAGTTGGCCACCAGGGAGAACTGGACCGGCAGGAGCATCTCGTGGACAATATTGAACCGGCTGTGGACCAGGAGGTCCAGCACAATGGAGACATACCCTTCGGTCATGGTTTCGATGGGGAAAAGGCCGTACTCACAATCCGGGCCCACGGCGGCGAATACCTTGCCGATGGTAGGGTAGAGTTTGGCCGTATGCGATCCGCCGATCTCCTCGGCATAAATCCTGGCGGCCAGCGCCGAAAACGTACTCTCAGGACCTAAAGCAGCTATACACGGCATGGTTTACTCGTTACCTTTTCAAAGTTTATAGTTTATGGTATTTTATCATCTATCACAGTGGCCTAAGAGTATATCACAATCAGGTTCCAATGGCAAGGGCCCGAATGCAAATTAAACTTTATAGATTTGTTTTCTGTATCACTACCATTCGAGTATATTGTCGTCTGCGTCAGTCGTTATCAAGGCATTAAAGTGTTTTGTAACGGTAAGGATCTTTTGTCGAATTGGGTTATCTGGTTGTTCAAAACTTTCATCATATCCTACTGTAATAATTAAAGTGTAACTCAACCGGTTCTCCTTAGGTTCTTTAGTGCAGCTAGCCAAAATTACCAGTAGTCCAACCAATAATTGGATTATCAAGGCGTTATTAAAGAATATTCTTATACACATACCCATCGTTTTAACTAATACCTTATGATAGGAAGATAGCCAACGGTAAAGGAGATGTCAAGATAAAAAATATGTACTCCATGTTCAACCTCTATGCAGTAAGGACGAAGAAGTTTTCTGATGTGATCTTGGTTCTAAGACCAAATATTTCAGTCGTCCCGCTGGGACTTAAGTGCAAACTAATGCAGATCCCAGGACTAAAAGTCCTGGGCTATTTTCGTTGAGTCCCTCCGGGACTTTATTTATGGAGTTCCCTTTTTCTATGCTCAGGGCAGGCTCAACGGGACACATAATAGCAAATAACAAGCTAAAGTCCCTTTCTGCAAAGGGAGTAAACTTTGAATTCTTAGCGACGCAGGGAGTATCCTGGATTCCTGCTTTCGCAGGAATGACATTATTCGGTTTCCAGTAGATATAGGAATCCTGGCTCGATTTTTAATATTTTATTTGTGGTTTTGTGATTTTCGTTTTAATATTTGATATTATGCGCAAGGCTGTTGTTCAAGTTACAGGTAGTGAGATATCAGGATGAAGCTGGCGCAATCTGTGTTGATATTTTGTATCGGGCTGTTTGCCATTGTCTCTCAGGCGTTGTTGTTTCGTGAGTTTCTGGTGGTGTTTGAGGGGAACGAGCTTGGGGTTGGGGCTTTTTTTGGGTCGTGGTTTTTATGGATTGCGGTGGGGGCGTTTATAGCGTATCGGTGCGGGCGCCGGCCGGAGGTGTTATGCCGGCGGTTTGAGCTGGTATCGCTGTTGTATATCCCTGCTTTTCTGGTGCAGTTTCTGCTGATCGGCCGGGCGCGGGAGATTATGGGAATCGATCCGTACCAGTTATTTGGTTTTGCGGATATGACTTTAGGGGCGTTGATTGTCAATGCGCCGTTGAGTTTTGTTACGGGTCTGCTGTTTCCGCTGGCGTGCCGTTGGATCGAGCGGCAGGGCCGGCTGCCGGTCTCGCGTGTGTATATAATTGAAGCGGCGGGCAGTTTCGCGGGGGGACTGGTGGTAACGGTTTTGTTATCGCAGGGAGTTGGCGGGCTGGAGATTTTCCTGGGCCAGGCGGCCCTGTTGGCGCTGGCAGCCCTTATGGTTCTGTTGATTGGTAAACGATGGTGGAGTGCCTTTGTTCCTGCGGGGCTGGTCGTGGCGGCGGTGTACCTGGGTATGACCCAGGTGCCTGACTGGAGTACCCGGCTGGCGCAGGAGCAGTGGCAGCGACTGTTGCCGGGCTCGCAATTTCTGGGGACGTTTCAGACTGCCCAGGGACAGTATCTTTATGGCAGGTATCAGGGCCAGTTTCTTATCAGCAGTTATGGCCAGATTTGCGAGGCCCTGCCGGATGAGGAAAACGCGGGAACAATAGCGGCGGTTCATCTGTGTCAGAATCCCGGCGCGAAAAGGGTTTTAATTGCCGGGGCGGACCTTACGGCCCTAAGTCAGGCTTTTTTAAAATTGCCCCAGGTTGAAGAGATAACATTGTCATCAGTTGATCTGGAGTATATCAGTAAAATTGAATCCATTGTCCCGCAGGCGGAGTTGTTTAATGATGAGCGGGTGATAGTCTCCGATCAAGATTTGCGCGGGCTGCTGGCCGGACGGAAGGACTATTTTGATTTAATTATTTTGAATTTTTCGGATGCCACGACCGCTTTACTGAATCGCTATCGTACGGTTGAATTTTACCGGTTAGTAAAGGAATCGCTGGCGTCGGGGGGTGTTATGGGGACGGGCGTGTCAGGCGGCGAAAATGTCATGGGCACCGAGTTGGTGCAGTTGGGGGCTTCGTGTCTGCGTACCATGGAGGAGGTTTTCGGGCGTGTGGCTATCAAGCCGGGGGAACATACCTGGCTGCTGGCCGGGGATAGGGCTGATTTGAGTGAGCAGTCGGGTATTTTGCGTGATCGGTTCGAGGGGATTGAATCCGGCCGGAGTATCTACCCGGTCGAGGGGATTCTATCGCTGTATCAGTCGGACCGGATCGAGTTTACCCGCACGATGTATCAGGGCAGTAATTTGCCTGATGAGCTTCTGATCAATCGTGATGAACGGCCGCTGGGGCATCTTTACAGCCTTTTGCTTCTGGGCAGGCACAGCAAGAGTGTGTTTAGCGGTCTGGTCAGGAAAATCAGTCTTTGTGGTTATCATACCCCGGCCGAAACGGAATCAGGGGATAATAACCTGGTTCTGACACGACTATCCCGATTTAGTCCTTATGCCCGGTTTGCCGGTGTTTTTCTGATGCCGATTATAGTGCTGGTGATTTTACGTCTTGTTTATCTGCATCGTCATGGGCAAATGACGGGCGGGGGGGTTACTGATTCAACATTCAATAGTAAGTTTCTCGTATTTTCCACCGGTCTGATCAGTATTGGCAGTGAGATTGTACTGATGTATCTGCTTCAAAGCCGTTACGGATATTTGTTCCTGTATGTGGGGCTGATAGCATCACTGTTTATGTTGGGTCTGGTCGTGGGGGGGATAGTCAGTCGGGGCTTGGTTCAGACCTGGAAGGTATCCTGGCAGAAGGTGGCTCTGGTTACGATGGTTGTGCATCTGGCGTTGCTCGTGTCAGCGATCCGATCAGGGGCCGGGAGTAATATTACATTTTTTATAAGTGGATTTATCCTGTGCGGTTTACTTACAGGTTTGTATTTTCCGCCGGCGGCCAAGGCGCTGGAGACAGCCGGGGCCGGCGCCCGGCAGGCGGGCGGGAGCCTGGATCTGATGGACCATCTGGGCGGCGCCTGTGGCGGAGTTCTGACCGGGATTTTATTTATTTCCATACTGGGGACTACGGGCACGTTTGTGGTTCTGGCGGTGATCATCGCGGCGAATGCGGTGTTTATTATCGCTGAACTGTTAAGACAGCGGTCGCTCCGGCACGAAATAAAATCCGCGGCTGGGACCCGTTCCAAAGTTGTGTTACCGCAACTGGGATATGTCTGCCTGGGCGTGGGTTTGTGTTTGATTATCAGCTCGCATGTGGTTGTCCGGGCGGCGCGGGTGTTACAGAGGCCGGATTTGACGGATACCCAGGCGCAGGAATTGGCCGGGGGGGAATCCCTGCAGCGCAGGCAAGTCTCGTTTGGTGACGGATTCGATACATTTATATATTATGAGATCGTGGATGGAGACCGGAATCTGAAAGGTTATGTTTACAGTACCCGCCAGCTCACCGGCAATATTTATGGTTACGGCGGACCGATCGAGCTTCTGGTTCGGGTGGGTCAGGATTTTCAGTTGGAAAATTTTGTTATCACCCGGTCCAACGAGACGCCGGCCTATCTGGAGATGCTCACCGGCTGGCCGGAATCACTCAGGGGGTATGATCTTTTACAGGGTGAGCCGGAAGTGGCTGCGATCAGCGGCGCGACTATATCGTGTGAGGCTATCAAAGCCATATTGTCTCAATCGGCCCGGCGGTTTGCACGGGACGTTCTGGGGCGGGATGTTATGGTGGCTGAGGGATCGGCGCAGAGATTTACGTTAGCGCAGCTTGACAGGACCAGTCTGTATCTGGTGACCATGGGAGTGGCTGCAATTCTTATCTCCCGGGTGGGGGGGCGATGGCTCAGGAGAGGAACTTTGTTGATTTGTGTGGTGGCGGGCGGCTGGTTTTTTAATATGCAATACTCCAGCGAGCATGTGATAACTATTCTTTCAGGCGCCTGGCCGAAAATCAGCCTGAGCCAGACATTTCTGCTGGTGGTTGTGGTGCCGTTGGTGGTTTTTCTGCTGGGGAATATTTATTGCGGCTATCTGTGTCCGTTTGGCGCCATACAGGAGATAATATCGTTTATTCTGCCGGTAAAGTGGCGGACTCTGCCCACGCGGGAAACGATGCGATGGGCGCGATTCGGTAAATATATCATGCTGCTGGTCCTGGTGTGTTTGTTCTTTTTATCCTGGGACCGACAGGTACTGGAAAGCGATATATTAACAGGTGTGTTCAGCCGGTACTGGTCCGAATATCACTGGGAAATCATTGTTTTCATGTTACTGGCGAGCCTGGTTTTTGTCCGTTTCTGGTGCCGGTATCTGTGCCCGGCCGGAGCGTTTCTTGCCATCGTGGGATTCTGGGCGCCTTTAAAGCGTATTTTGCCGAGAAAAGTATTTGCCCGCTGTGACCTGGGCGTAGCGGGTCCGCGTGAGCTGGATTGTATCAATTGTGATCGCTGCCGCTTTGAGATAACCTCTGCTCAGATTATTAAATCACAGGATAGCGATCAGCATGCCAGCAGGCAGGTTTTGAATATTATCGTATCTGTTTCGGCGGCTTTATTTATCATACTGCTGGCGTCGAGTTCGGTAAGGATTTTTGCCCGGCGTATCTGGCCGGATGAGGTACCGTCGGCCGTCAGGCGGGTCGGGGCGGGCGGCATCCCCAGAAATGTGGACATGGAACGCCTGTTGCAACTGATCGAGCAGGACAAGCTTTCCAACCATGAAGCACAGTTTTATCGGCAGGTGGAAGAAGGTGAAGATAAATAGGCGCAAAGGTATAAAGGGCACAAATAAAGGGTGATAGAATTATCGAATCTTAAGCCAGTGCTCAGTTGATTAAAGGTACAGGTTATGTAAATATTTATTTAGCGGGTTTGATTTTTACGGCGATGTCTTTTTCGAATGGGGGTAGAGGGTAGGACAATTTTCCATCAACTGATTGAGCTATATCGGACTGCATGATACCGCCGGGTCCGCGGGTTTTGTAGATTTGCACTTCATAGGCGCCGTCGGCGAGGCCGGGCAGGATGAGGGATTCGTTCTGGATAGTGCCATTGTCTTTTTTTCCATACTGGCTGCCGATATCATAGATCCAGATATAGGCACGGTCGCGGCCGGCCAGGCCGATGGAGTTCAGGAGGGCCGGGTTATCCGGCGTGAATTCATAGCTGGTGATACGGAACCAGTCTTCGCCGGTATTTTCCACCTGCACGGACTGGGGGCCGGCAGCCAGTGGTACTGTGATGGTAAAATTAGACGCGTTGTTTTCATAATCAGATGCGAAGACCTCCCGGGAATCGACAAGCACCCTTAAACTATTTTTAAAGGCCTGGGAGACGTTCTGGACATGGATGATGAACTTGCCTCTGTCCGGCATGTTGATATGAAAGGTGGGGTTTGACATCAATTTGGGTTGGGTCGAGCCCTGGAGCCATTGGGAGAGATTATCCATGCCGGGGAACAGGTTGTTTTTCTGGGTGAATACCTTTTGACTGGAAATACCCCAAAAGTCCGAGATAACCGGATTGGCGTAAAACGGAGCATTGCCCGTTAGTGCTTTGGGTGCTGCGGAGAGATTATAGTCAGCGAGGTTTTCGCCTTCGGCATAAACGGCCAGGGCGGTAAACTGGCCATAAAGATTGCGCGGCTGGATATAATTATCCCACCACCATAAATGGGCGCTGCTTTTTACATGGAATGTGGTCCAGATGCCGTTGTGCAGGGGCAGTGCTTCCAGCATCTGGGTTCGGTAGGGTTCGGGTAACTGTTCCGTTGAGCCTTCGGGATTACCGACGCCGGGGGTGTAAGCTGACCCAAACTCCCCTATGATAACCGGCTTGCCAAAGGCGGCCAGGTTGGTAGCGGTATCTTTAAAGTAGCCAATGATGTTGCTGCCATAATAATGGACCTGGATCACGTCAATGCTATCCTGTTTCCATATCTGGTCAAATCCGCCGCCATGCGAACTGGTGGTAATCAGATGCTTATAGGGATCTATACTGCGTATGTAATCGGCCATTTCCTTGTGCCAGTTGATAACGGTGTCGGACTTTTTATTTTCCCAGGCTTCGGTAAACTGAACTTCATTAAAAAGCTCCCAGGCGAAAATTGCAGGTGAATATCCCCAGCGTGCGACAATATAGCGGTATTTATTGCGGGTGAGTCGCCGGGCCTGCGGGTCGGTAAAGAAGTCCTCCGCGTTTTTGAGGAATCCGCCGTCGGATTCGGCATAGATAATGTTGTAGGGGTTCAGGTCCCACTTGCTATTGGCTCTGGTGCTGAACTGGCCGTGATGTTGCAGGGCAAGCTGGATAGCCACTCCATTTTTTTCAGCACTTTCCACAAACTGATCGAGCCGCAGTGCCGCCTGCATGGACAATCGGCCCACTCCCTCGTAATAGTCGGTTTCATGTCTGTGTTTTTCTTCCAGCAGAACTGCACCGTAACCGCCGTACTGGCACATCCATAACCGAACCCAGTTTTCCCCGGCATTTCCCATTTTGGTCATGGAATCCTGCCAGCCTTTTACGCCGCCTCGTCGCCAGGCAATGTCATGACCGATATTAAAGCGGGTCGAACCATCGTCGTATTGGAACATGAGGGGATCGTTCTTATTAATACGGATAAAACCGCGGTGGTTTTTTTCCTGGCAAACAAATGAGCCGGCGGCTGATTTGGTGGTAGTGCCATCGACGTCCGTGATGGTTATGTCAAACGTATGCATTCCAACTTTAGTGGGAGCAAAGCGGGCTTTCCACTGAGGCAGCCCGGGATTGATATAGGTTTCAGGATTTTCCCGGATAATCTCGTAGTCCCGGTAAAAGAAGGCGGGGATAACGGCTTTGGTGCCATCGGGCTGCGAGAAGCTTACCTGGATATCAATGATATCAGGATCAAAAGGATTGGAGTATGTTTGGGAAAGGACAAAGGTGATCTCAAATTTTTCGTATTGGCCCACGACCGATTTATTTTGCGAAATAGAGGTAATATCAACCGCGCCCTCGGTTTGGTCGGGAGTCCCCCAGAAGGTTATAAACAGAATGACAACTATAATTAAAATTTTTTGTGTGGATTTTATCATGGTCCTATTCCTGTAAATTTACCGGGTTTATGTCATTTGGTAAGCTTATAACATAAGAGATTGGGATTAGGCAAGGGATTTCTTATAAAAATGAATCCTGGGTGTGGATATTCAGATAGACATTTCCCCGATAAAAATTATAATATGATTAATTATGATACCAGTCATTTTGATAATCAGTGGTTTATCCGGAAATGTATAATGAACTCAGAGACTATTATAAAATTGATCCTTTGGAGTGGAAGAAAGATTAAAAACAGATGTGACGGGTGGGCACGGATAAAGACATGATTGATTTTGGTGTGACACCACAGAAGCGGGAGGAGTTATTGCGTCGGATGACGGCGTGTGACTTGCGAGAGGCGGATATGGAGGAGACGTTTATCCGGGGTACGGGTCCGGGCGGACAGAAGATAAATAAGACCTCATCCTGCGTGAGTCTTAAACATATTCCCAGTGGGCTGACCGTAAAGATGCAGCGGGCCCGGAGCCAGGGTTTGAATCGATTTTATGCGCGCCGGCGACTGTGCGAGTTGTTGGAGGAAAGGATGTTGGGTCATAAAAGTCCGGAAGCACTCAAACGTGAAAAAATCCGGAAGCAAAAGGACAGGAGACGCAGACGAAATAAGAAGTGATGATTGTGTGGGATGACGCCGGCGTCAAAAGTATTTCGAACGGTTGTTTCTGAATTAACAACAATGGTTTTAATAGGTAATAATCACTTTTGACGGTCGCATCGGGATAGGTATAATAAAACTAGTTATTTTTTTTAACATTCTGCTAAATAAAAATTTAGGTAAATCTATCAAACAATAACTTTTCTCATCACGTAATACTGATATAATATGCAGTTATGGACCTTTTTTGTTTGTATATGCGATAACCTTTTATTTTAAAATGACTTATGAAAATATGGATCGTATTTGCTCAATGCGTTTCATATAACTATAGCTTAGGTGGTGGCTTATAGCTGTCTGCTCAAGTGGAATTTCCAGTCTCAAACCCATCGCAAGTATTTGTAATAAAGGAAGTAACGTAAAGAAAGGCTCTTATTCAGCCGATAATTCACGATATGGAACATAATACCAATATGGATAGTGACACAGGCGCCAATATGAGGTCATGGCATCTCTACATGCGTAAGGTTGGTATTATCCTGGCCCATATAGTATTTTTTGCCATTTCCCTTTTCATGGCCTTCACCGTATATAGCAATATGGAAGTGGGAGACTGGTTTCCCAGGCGTTATTTCACCTGGCTTCTGGTTACCATATCAATTAAACTGGTTGTTTTCGGGATATTCCGTCAGTATCAAGGCTGGTGGCGTTATGCCAGTATCACGGATCTTCTGAGTATTATTAAAGCGTCACATCTCAGTACGGTAATCATTGTGGTGGGCTGGTATACTGCGATGTTTTTTGATTCCAGTCGTATGCAGTTGCGTAAACTGGATATTGAAAATGTGGCGGTCGCTGTTATGCTGGTCGATTGGGCGGGCACTATTGTCGTGATATGTGGGGCACGTCTGGCTATCCGTCTGTATTATGAAGAAACCCAGACCGTGGCCAGCGGTCGGTTAAGCCGATTGTTGATTATAGGCGCCGGCAATGCCGGGGAAGTACTGCTTCGGGAAATTTTCCGTATGCCGGTACTGCGTTATGATGTCGTGGGATTTCTTGATGATGATCCGCGTAAACACGGCGTAAGAATTAACGGTGTGCCGGTTCTGGGGACTACCGAACAGGTCAAAAAGATAACCCAGCAGAGTAATGTGGACGAGATTGTTATTGCCATGCCTTCGGTATCTCATAAAAAGCTGCGCCGGGTTATTGAGCTTTGCCAGGGTACCAATCTTCGATTCAGTACGATTCCTGACCTGGTGGCTATCGCATCAGGCAGGGTTCGGGTTTCCCAGATGCGGGAAGTGGATATTAACGACCTGCTCGGCCGTGACCCTGTTAATCTCGATATGGATCTGATAAGCCGGTATCTCAAAGACAAGGTGGTCATGGTCACGGGGGCCGGAGGTTCGATCGGGTCGGAGATGTGCCGGCAGATTGGTCTGTTTCAGCCCAAAACGCTTTTGTTAATTGAGCAGGCAGAGAATGCCCTTTTCTTTATCGAACGTGAATTGAATGGAAAATTTCCGAATACGGATATCCAGGCCTACATCTGCGATATAGCTGATAAAGTCAGAGTTGAATTCATTTTTGAAAAACATCGTCCGGAAGTGGTGATCCATGCCGCTGCCCACAAGCATGTGCCTCTGATGGAACTCAATTCCGGGGAGGCGATTAAAAACAATGTGGTGGGCACCCGTAATATGGCTTTTGCCGCTGATAAATATGGGGCGGGTAATTTTGTGATGATATCTACGGATAAGGCCGTCAATCCCACGAGTATCATGGGTTCGAGCAAACGTCTGGCGGAAATGTCGATCCAGTGTCTGGATAAACGCAGCCAGACCCAGTTTGTAACAGTCCGGTTTGGTAACGTGCTCGGCAGTAACGGCAGCGTGATCCCCATTTTTCGCCAGCAGATTGCCGCCGGCGGGCCGGTGACGGTGACTCATCCGGAAATGCAGCGCTATTTTATGACGATCCCGGAAGCCTCTCAACTGGTGTTGCAGGCGGCGACCATGGGACGTGGGGGTGAGATATTCGTTCTGGATATGGGTGAACCGGTAAAAATCGTGGACCTGGCCCGGGACCTTATTACTCTGAGTGGTTTTCGTCTGGGTGACGACATTGAAATTCAGTTCACCGGCATGCGACCCGGCGAGAAACTTTTTGAGGAACTGGCCATGGACGCCGAGGATATGGGCGCCACCCGTCATCCCAAGATCAGTATCTGGAAGAATGTACCCGCGGACGAGCAGACCTTAAACCAGACCGTGGAACGTTTACTCCGGGTCGCGGACCGGCCGGATTCACATGCCCGGATTGTCAGTATCATAAAAGAAGTGGTTCCGGAATACGTGGGTGACGTGGACAGCCTCAAGCTTCACGAAGAACACATATCCAAAGCCGGGAACAATAATAACCACCCGGAAAAACCTTCACACGAATAATATTTTATAAATTTAAAACAGCATTACCCTTGAACTGACAGCGCATAACTTTCAGTTATTTTCGTTATGACCCCCCTTGATCTGAAAACCGATCCGTCAGAGTATCTCATTCGCTTGAAAACGATTCATTTTCCACCTCCCAATAAATCTGGGCGGCGCCCAGCAGGCAGCCGGTGGCATACGCCAGGTCCACCTGGGCGATCTGATATTCCACCAGAGACCGGATTTCAGCTGACTGAGCATTAATAAAGCGTGTCTGAGCATTCAGCAGTTCGGTAGATGTTTCCAGTCCCAGGTCAAACTGGCGCTGCTCGGCTTTTAAAGTTCGATGGGCCAGCAGAGTACTTTTACGACTGGCATTCACCCGCTGCCAGTTAGCCTCCAACTGATCCGCCGCGGTAAGCACTTCTCTTTTTAAATCCAGCTTCAGTTTTTCTTTGTCTGTCATGAGTTGTTGTCGTCTTAATACGGAACTGCGGAAACGGCTTTGCGCTGTTTCGTTGCCTAACGGGATTTGCAGGACCAGGCCGAGTTGCTGATCGATAAATCTGTTGTTCAGCATTAAATCGAAGGCATCGTCGGCACTGGGCCCCAATCCATTGATATTATAGGTATAATTTAAATTTAATACAGGCAACATTCCGTTACGAGCATAATCAATACTACTATCCGAAGAGGCAATTTGCAGATCAATGTTCAGTAATTCCATTCGGTTCTCCAGGGCATACTCAATCATTTGCCGAGTTTCCAGGAGGTATCGTTGTGGATTGGGCGGCGTTGCCGGAACCAGGACCGTTGCCGTTTCCACCTCCAGCCCGGGTTTATTCAGGACCTGCTTCAGTTCTCTTTCTCTGTCGCGCAGGGCATTATCCGCGTTGATAATATCCTCAATGCTCAGGGCCACGGCTTCTTCAGCGCGGATGATTTCGATTTCCGCCACTTGCCCCGCGTTTACTTTGCGCCGGGCACTTTCCAGTTGTTCATAGGCCAGTTCATATTCGAGTGTTTGTACTTCCAACTCCCGTCGGGCGGCATAAAGCCGCCAGTAAAGACGATCCACTGCCGCCAGTAACCAGATCACCTCCATTTTTGTCGTTGCCTTGCTTCTTTGCCAATCGTATCGGGCAATTCGAATTCCGTGGGTGTTTGTCTGAATGCCGCCCCCGCGCAGTAACGGCTGATCGACGGAAACGGTAAAGTCGGCGCTGTAGGAAGGATTTAAGGTTGAAAAAATATTATTATCTTCAACACGGGAATAAGGCAGGTATAAAGATATTTCACCCCCTGTCCGTAACGGGATATTGATTCCCGCGTTACCGGTGATTATCTCCTGTTGTGAAGCATCCAGGGTACGGGATACCGGAGTATCTGTTTTAATGAAGTTGAAATTAGAGAACACCAACGGCTCGAAATCGGCTTCCGCCTGATTGAGACCTTCCCGGACAATTTTCGGATTGAATAGCTGCACCTTCAGGTAAAGATTATTCTCCAGAGCCAGGGCCCGACACCGTTCGATGGTAAGAGCCTCCTCTTCTGCTTCGGTCTGGTCGGTGATGACCTCATTCGGTTCTCCAGGTATTGGCTTTTTGGCCCATAAGTCCAAATCCAATTTTTCTATTTGTTGCAACCGTTCGGGAGGTACCATGAGGGTGGCAGAGTTTCTGTCATCAAAAAGCTTTTCACAGCCGGCCGGAATAAAAAGCAGTGCTGTTAACAAGAGAGTAGTGAATTTTGATTTTTTATTCATGTCTGAGCGCCTCAATGGGGTCCAATCGTGCAGCTTTAACTGCCGGGAAGAAACCAAAGGTGATCCCTACAAACGCGGAAAAGCCAAAGGCCAGTATAATGGCGCTGGCGGGAATGACGGCATTGAATGCCATGGATGTTGATAAATTTTTTATGACAGCAGCAACAGCCAGGGTCATGAGCTGACCGAACATCACACCGATTAATCCTCCAAACAGGCAGAGCATTATGGCTTCGATCAGGAATTGCAGGAGGATCGCCGACGGCCGGGCTCCCACGGCCTTGCGCAGTCCGATTTCACGGGTGCGTTCGGATACTGAAACCAGCATGATATTCATAATACCCACACCCCCGACCAGCAAAGAAATGCCGACCACGCCGCCGGCCACTCCGGTGGTAACCAGGGCAATCTTGTTAAAAGTTTGTAATATCTGCTCCACGGATTCGACTCGAAAGGTATCCGGATCATCGGGTTTCAGTTGACGGCTTCGGCGCATAAAAAATTTCAGCTCGGCCAGAGCATCATCGGTCAATTCCGATGTTTTACTGCTGGCGAGCAAATAGGGCCGGCTGCGCCATAATTTCCATGCGGTTCGATAAGGTATAAAGACTTCCGCCGTAGAACGGTTCATATCAAAGGAAGACACTCTTTCCTCAACCATACCCACGATCTGAAAGGACCGGTCGTCCAGAATGATCATCTGCCCCATGCAGTCCCGGTCCAGACGCAGTTGTTTTTGGACCTCCGGTGTAATTAAGCAAACATGCCAGCCGTTACGTTCATCCACTACGGAAAAAGGACGACCCATGGTTACAGAGCGGTTTTCAATTTTATGCCAGGACGATTCAATTCCTCGGGTGGGGACAGACTCGATAACATATTCGGCGTGGCGGACTGTCCGGGAGCTCCCGGTGGCCAGGGTATAGCGTTCGATGGAGGGGCAATGCTTCAATAATCCCTCGAAATCCTCCTCCTTAAACATGATTTTTTCCCAGGAGGCATTTTTAAAACGGCCTTCTCGGGGGCGATCGGGTCCCATGTAAATTATATTTGTGCCAATACTTTCAAATTCGCTGACAATTTTGGCTTTCAGCCCGGACAGAGAGGCAATAACAGCGGTGACGGAGGCAACCCCGATAACAATCCCAATCGTGGTCAGGATCGAACGCATTTTATTGGCCCAGATCTGGCCCAGAGCCAACAAGGCGCTTTGAAATATTAAAGTCAGCAGTTTCAGAGGGTATTTTAAAAGTCCAATCATACCGTCTTCCTCTCCACCAATTGGTCGGAACAGATTTTTCCGTCCTTCATACGAATAATTCGCCTGGCATGACGGGCAATACTTTCTTCATGGGTGACCAGGATGATAGTCTGTCCCTCCTCGTGTAGCTGGTCAAATAGGGCCAGGATATCTGCGCTGGTTTTGCTGTCCAGATTCCCGGTCGGTTCATCAGCCAGCAGGATACTGGGATTGCAGATCAGGGCCCGGGCAATGGCCACACGTTGTTTTTCTCCGCCGGACAACTGGTTCGGTCGGTGTTTGATTCGTCCGGTTAATCCCACATGTTCCAGTACCTTTCGGGCTTGTTTGCGCCGCTGCCACCAGGGAACGCCGCTGGCATAAATCAGGGGCAATTCCACATTTTTAAGGGCGTTAAGCCGGGGCATCAGTTCAAATGACTGGAAAACAAAACCGATTTGCTGGTTACGGATGCGGGCCAGGGCCGCGGCGCCCAGGCGGGTCGTATTCTTTCCCACGAGTTCGTACTTGCCGCTGCTGGCACGATCGAGACAGCCCAGCAGGTTCATCAGGGTACTCTTGCCCGAGCCTGAGGGCCCCATGATCGCGACGTACTCATTTTTATCCACTTGCAGGTCCACTCCATCCAGCGCATGGATGCGTTCCACCCCGACTTTATATATCTTTTTGATATTTTCCAGATTAATCAGCATAATCAAATTTAATAATTATAAATTAGGGACATAGATAATATTCAGTAATAGAATAATTCGTTATAAATAGTTCAGTCGTCCCTCCGGGACTTAACAGCTCGGAAGTTCTAATGGCGCTGATCAGGAAATTTTTTGGCATACTAATTATTCAGTGGTTTTTTCTGTATCGTCTTCTTGCTCATCTTCGTTTTGTTGTTCCTTGTCCGCTTCATCTTCTTTTCCTTTTCCTTCTACGTTGTTATTCTCTTTTTCCTGTTTTTCTTTCTCTGCCTCTTTTTCGTCTTTGACGAGTTGCTCGTGGTTGAGACCCTCAAGGATTTTATAGGGTCCGATGATAACCTGGTCGTCCTGGGTTAGTCCCTCCAGGATAATTGTATGCATGGCGTCACTTTTACCCATTTTAACCGGCGTGACCACGGCTTTCCCATCGATAGCGCGATAAACCACTTCCGTCAATAATTTGGTCTTATCAATCAGAGGATTGTTTTCCCGGATATCCAGGGGTAATTCATCTATTTTTCGTCCGACTACCGCCTGGCTGGGTACTCTTAATACATCTTGATGACGCTGGATTTCGATATCCACATCCGCACTGAATCCGGTCAATACACGTTTTTCGGTGTTATCCAATAGCACTTCGACCTCATAATACTTACTGCCCATTCGGTTGATTGTCTGAGCCAGGGCGACCTTATCGACCACGCCCTCGAATATCTCATCCGGCCAGGCCTGGATATGGACCTTTGCCGGTTGGCCGACTTTAACGCGGGGGATATCAATCTCATCCACCTGTGCCACCAGCAGCATGCGGGAGAGGTCGGCCACCACCATGATTACGGTGCCGGGATTATTCATGGTGCCGGTCATGACAATTTCTCCCTCTTCCGCATTCAACTGGGTTATGATACCGTCAATGGGTGAGGTGATGGTCGTATATTTGAGGTTTTCGCGCGCCCGGGAAATCTCGGCGTCAGCAGCTTCGAGATTATGAGCCAGGACATTCAATCCCAGTTGGGCGGCTTTGAGGCTGCTGACGGATGAGTCATATTGTGCCTGAAGTTCCTCCACCCGGCTTTGAGTTTCATCCAGAGTCGATTGACTTATGTCGTTTGATTCCAGCAGTTGTTGCTCCCGGCGTAATTTACGCCAGGCCTGATCCAGCGAGGCTTTTACCCCTTCCACACTGGCTTTTCTGGAGTTGATTTCCACTTTGGACACTTCGATTTGTGCTGCCTGGGCCGAACGCCGGGCCCGGGTCGAAAGCATGGCCGCTTCCAGGTCACTTGAATCCAATCTAACCAGGACAGAAGGAGAGATGGGCGGGTTGGCATTAGGGTCGCCTTTAGTCACACGCTGGCCTTCCTTATAGGGTAATTCAATGATACGGGCAGCGACTTTGGCGCTGATTTCCACCTTTTTTTTAGGTTCAATCTCGCCCGGAGCATTGATAAATTCAACCAGCTCACCCAACTGGGGTTTTTCCAGGCGGACCAGGGTCGGATTTCCCTGTCCGATTTTCCCCGATATCTTAAGCCGCGTGCCGATGAATCCCGCAATGATAAATATTCCCAAAATTATGGCAATGATGATAATAAGCTTCTTCATAGCTTTTTTACCTTTCCGGACAGTCTCGCAAGGAAGCGTTTAAGGCATGATGCTCCACATACTTATATAGACGCGCTCCAATATAATATGTTACGAATATAAATGCAAATAATTGTAAATATTTATTTTATAGGCTATTATATTCCAACAGACAGCCGCTTCTTGCCTAAATTAACATTTTATTAACTGTAGTTCTCAACCTAAATTACCTGTGATATAATGTAAAGGCTGGCCAATAAAGCAACGATAAGTATAATACGTGAATTATGGATATTCATTTGAGAAAAAAATTGATCTGGATTTTTGTGGTTTCGGCACTTTTGCTCGGATTTGAATCGCACTATATCCGTGGGGATGTGGTCCATCTGAAAAACGGAGGCAGACTGGAAGGCCGGATCACGGATCTGGGCGATCATATTAAAATTGATACCCGTAACAGCTCCATAGAGGTCAACAAAAGGGATATAGAACGCCGGGAACAAAAAGCCCTGCCGGAAGATATATTTCCCTCTCGTCTCAAGGCCGCCGGCGATGATTCGCAGGCCTGCCTGGAACTGGCTCGCTGGGCCCTGGAGAATAATCTGGAAACAGAGTATATTCAGGCCCTGCGTACCGCTCTGCTCTATGACCAGAAAAATGCTCAGGCCCGGAAATTACTCCGCGAATACCGTCTCTATCATTATCATTTGCCCCAGAATGAAAAAGCCTCCCAGAAGATGCTGGATGAGATGGGCGAGGATTTCTATATCCTGCGCACCCCGCATTTTCGGATAGCATACAATTGCTCCCATCTGTTTGCCGATATTACCGGCGAACGGCTGGAGAAATTATATGAGGAATTTATGATTTTTTTTGAGGACCGCAGTTTTGAGCCTGCGCCGCTGACCGACCGGCTGGAGGTGATCCTTTTCGAGAATGTCCAGGATTTTCGCCGTCATGCCGGTTCTATTTCTCCTGATATGAGGAACTCGTCCGGTTTTTATACCAGCCAGACCGGACGCAGCTATTTCTATGACCGGATCTCGGAAAATAACCTTGATTATCAAAGGAATATTGAAGCCCTTAATCAGCACAAAAAAAAGATTGATGAAATGCGCCAGTCCGTTCTGGCCAGTAACAATCCCAATCTCCGTTATTCGATCACCAGCGACGGAGTGACCAAGAGCAATCTTGACACGATCGGGATGCTCTCGGAACTGGACAACCAGGACAAAGTACTGGAAAAAGAATACGCAAAGTTTCGTGATTTTTACCTGAACCAGAACGTTACTGTTACCATTCATGAAGGTACGCACCAACTGGCATACCACTGTGGTATTCACAGTATCTATATGCAGAATCCCAAATGGCTGGTGGAAGGGCTGGCCACCTTTTTCGAGGCTCCTGACCGCGGCCAATGGCACGGACCCGGTATGATTCATCAGGCTCGTTTGAAGACCTTTACCAGTGACAATCCCGACCAGCCTTATATTTCGCTGCGCCAGCTGATTGGCAGCGATTCACATATCACTCTTTCCGAAAGCACGGCTCAGCGGGCCTATGCCGCGAGCTGGGCCCTGTTTTATTACCTGGTCCGCCAGGACCATGAAAACCTGTTCGACTATATGTATGATCTATCGCTGAAAATGTCGAACGAGCCTTATACGGCCCAGGAGAGAATTCGTGATTTTGAAAAATACTTTGGTGATATTGACAAGCTCGAATATAACTGGCGCCGTTATATGATCCGACTCGCCGCTCAGAATTAAAATATAATTGCCATAAAAAGGCACAAAAGGCACAAAAAAATTAGTTGTGAGTTCGAGGTCGGGATTTAACTTTATGCTCTTTTTAACCTGCTCTTATTCGTCCCGGGTTGTATACAGGTTTAAACTTGAGTCCCGGAAGGGACGACTGAAATATTGCCTTATAATACTGACATTACATTTGAAAAACCCCAGTGAGAATCAATGGGGTCCTCTTAAAATTGATATTCTAACCATGCTTAAGCTTCGCTTCGTTCCGCGTAACCATGCCACCCCGATGGTGTTGCGTCTTTGTAGGTAGCTGGGAATAATCCGGGTTTTTTTATTGTAAATTATCTGTGATCGGTTATTCTTTTATCCATGCGTAAAAGGATAAAAGTAATTCTAATTGTCTTATTACTCATAGTGATGGTCGGTTATCTTTCCCTGTTATCTGTGACTGATAGTGAATGGTTGAAAAAGGGATAGAAAAAATTGAACCTGAGAAAGTGAAGGGTTTTCTGGAGGAGAAAATCAAGAAATATCGTAAAGGAAACGAAAAATAATAATCTGTAGTTACTGATAAAAAGAAAGGAATCACTCATGCATATCATTACCATATTTTTATCGTTAGTCCTGTTATTCCTTCTTTTGGTTACTCCTGTGTATGCCACAGAGTCGGTTAATGACTGGGAGAATCCGGAGATGATCGGGCGGAATAAGGAGCCGGCCCATTGTACGCTGGCGCCGTTTGCGGATGAGGCCGGGGCCATGATCGGTTCGTTGAGTGCCACCCCGTATTACCAGAGTCTCAATGGATCATGGAAGTTTCACTGGGTGGCGCGCCCGGCGGAGAGGCCCGCGGATTTTTACCAGGTCGAATATGACGACAGTTCCTGGGCTGAAATACCGGTGCCGGGCAACTGGCAGATGTATGGGTACGGCGTGCCCATCTATGTAAATATCCGATACCCATTTGAGCCGGCGAACCCGCCGTTGATACCTCACGATAACAATCCGGTGGGCTCCTATCGAACGACCTTTAAGACGCCTGAGACATGGCAGGACCGGCAGGTCTTTATTCATTTTGCCGGCGTGGAGTCGGCCTTTTATCTCTGGATAAACGGTGAACAGGCAGGTTACAGCCAGGGCAGCCGGACGCCGGCGGAGTTTAATATCACCTCGTATCTGCACGCAGGCGACAACCATCTGGCCGTGGAAGTGTATCGCTGGAGCGACGGCAGTTATCTGGAGGACCAGGATTTCTGGCGTTTGAGCGGCATCTTCCGGGATGTTTATCTGTATTCAACACCTACCGTCCATCTGCGGGATTTTTTCGTGCGCTCTGAACTGGATAAACAATATCAGGATGCAACGTTAAAACTGACGGCGCGAGTTATTAATTACAGCGAGCAGGAGGCGCCGGCGCCGGTTTTGGAAATAATGATGCTGGATGCTGATAAAAATAACGTGTTTGCTCCTTCTCCGATCCGTTCGGAAACCGACATCATCCCCGGCCGGGGCGAATTTGTCTATAAGTTTTCCACCAGGGTTGATAATCCGAAAAAATGGTCCGCGGAAAGCCCCTATCTTTACACCCTCATTATTTCGCTCAAGGATGTTGCCGGCCGTGTCTTTGAAGCCCAGACCTGTGATTTTGGCTTCCGGAGCGTGGAAATCAAGGATGGACAATTACTGGTGAACGGCCGGGCGATTCTGATCAAGGGTGTCAACCGGCACGAGCATGATCCTCAGACCGGCCATACCATCGATGAGGAATCCATGATCCGTGATATCAGGTTGATGAAGCAGAACAATATTAATACCGTACGAACCAGCCATTATCCCAATCATCCCCGGTGGTATGAACTCTGTGATAAATACGGTCTTTATCTGATCGATGAGGCCAATATCGAGTCGCACGGGATAGGTTACGACCCGGATAAGACCCTGGGCAACAAACCTCTGTGGAAAAAGGCTCATCTGGATCGAACTATCAGGATGGTCGAACGGGATAAAAATCATCCTTCCGTGATTATCTGGTCGCTGGGCAATGAGGCCGGGGATGGCGTGAATTTTAAGGCCACCTGTCAGTGGATCCACGAAAATGATTCGACCCGGCCGGTACATTACGAGCGGGCCGGTCGCGGAGCCAATACAGATATTCTCTGTCCCATGTATGCCGGCATCGATGAACTTGTTCGATATGGCAAACAACGGCAGGGCCGGCCTTTGATTATGTGCGAATATGCCCATGCCATGGGTAATAGTGTAGGCAATCTGCAGGATTACTGGGATGCCATAGAAGAGTACAAGTATCTGCAGGGCGGAAGTATCTGGGACTGGGTGGATCAGGGTCTGTACAAGACAACCCCGGACGGCCGACGTTATTTTGCCTATGGCGGTGATTTCGGGCCCAAAGATGTGCCTTCTGACGGCAATTTTTGCTGCAACGGGTTGATTCAACCGGATCGCAAACCCAATCCTCATTTACATGAAGTTAAAAAGGTCTATCAGTCTATCAAAGTGGTCCCGGTCGATCTGGCCGAGGGCAAAGTGGAGATCCATAATAACTATTATTTCATTCCTCTTGATTTTGTGGATATTACCTGGGAACTGACGGCTGACGGCAAAGTCGTCCAGTCCGGCATGCTGCCTGCCATGAATCTGCCTGCCCGGGGGCAGCAGGAAGTGGTCGTTCCCTTTACCAAACCCGAGCGTCAGGCGGGTGTGAAATATTTTTTGAAAATAACCTTCTCTCTGGCCCAGGATTCCGCCTGGGCTTCGCGCGGGCATATCGTAGCCTGGGATCAGTTTCCAGTGCCCTTTAAAATGCCTCCCACACCCCTGGCGGATGTCGAGGGGATGGGGGAACTGGCAGTTATCGCATCGGATGAATCCGCGATTATAAAGGGCAGTGACTTTTCAGTAAAGGTGAGTAAGCAAACCGGTTCTATCGAATCTTTTAACTATAAAGGCATGGATTTGATCGCCGGCAGACTGACGCCTAATTTCTGGCGCGTGCCTACGGATAACGATAACGGCAATAAAATGCCGGAAAGGCTGGGCGTCTGGAAGACCGCCGGGCCTGATTTGATCGTCCAGTCATTTAATATCAGTCGGCCCCGGCCCCAGATAGTACAGGTAACTGTTCAGTTCGCTCTGCCGGCTGATAAGGAAGGTGGATATAAAAATGTCTATACGATTTATGGCACTGGTGATGTTTTGGTGCGGTGCGATATCAAACCGGCCGGAAAATATTCGTGTGATCTGCCGCGCCTGGGGATGCAGATGGCTGTTCCTTCCCGTTTCAATACCATGACCTGGTTTGGCCGAGGGCCCCAGGAAACCTACTGGGACCGCAAAACCGGCGCAGCCGTGGGAATCTACTCCCAGGCCGTGCAAGAGAGTATCCATGATTACATCCGTCCCCAGGAAAACGGCAATAAGACCGATGTCCGCTGGCTGACCCTGACCGATGATGCCGGCTCCGGCCTGCTGGCCGTTGGCATGCCGCTATTGAGCGTCAGCGCCTGGCCTTATACCATGACAGACTTGGAACAGGCCCGCCATACCATCGATCTGCCCCGCCGGGATACGATTACGGTCAACCTCGATTACAAACAGATGGGCGTCGGCGGCGATAATAGCTGGGGAGCACGCACCCATCCGGAATACATGCTGCCGCCCAAACCCTACACCTACCGGTTCCTCATCCGACCCTACACGACCGAGATGGGGCCCGTCAACAATCTGGCCAATCGCTCTTTTGAAACCATTCATTCACCCGTAGATCAATTGTAGTAGATGATATATTAAATTTTGGTATTTAGTAGAAAATGTGGTCTCAGGGCCAAAGGTTTTGTAGCTGTAAATCAATTATTATCAACAACTTAAGGTGGGCTCTAATTGTTAAATGATGGTGTCATAGAGTTGACAATGTGCCAACCAGTGAATTCTGGACCATCACAGTCGCTACCGAGACGGCTATTTTCTGATATGTGAGAGGGTATTATCACCCGGATTCGGTTTTTTCTTTTACATGGGGTTATAAGATAGGTAAGATAGTTGACCCGTACCTGGTATATATATCAGGCCAAAGCTGATAGGCTGCCGTGATATATTTTGTTACGAACGGCAGACATGACGCCGGCGTCAATAGTATGTGGCAGCTTTGATACTGACTTATAAAGCCTGTCCCGGTGTTTCGCCGGGATTGACTTTTGACGGCAGTATCAGACATAGATAAGTGTTATATAAAGCTATATTCAATTTTGAAAAGAAGGACCATAACAGGACCGGATGTTATGAAAAAGCTGAAAATATTTTTCTTTAAAGGATATCCCATTCCATGAAAGAAATAATTGAAGAAGTGCTTCAGGCGGAAGAAAATGTCGGCCTGATACTCAAGCAGGCCCGTGAAAAGGCGGATGAAATACGACGTTCCGCAGAGAAGGAAGCCTCGGAAAACATGAATGCCGCGCGCCAGCAGGCGCAGGACCTGCTGCAGAAGAATATGGTCCAGGCCGAAGCCCAGGCCGGGCAGATCCGACAGGAAAAACTCAAACAGGCCGAACATGAGAAAGAGAATCTGGTACACGATAATGCTGATACGATAGCCGGCCTGGTGGATGAAATCTGCAATCTTATAGTGACCACGGAGTACGAGAAAGACAACGCATAATGGCCGGACCATTGTCAAAATACTCGTTTATCAACGCCAAGCTGCGGGCACGAATCAGCAAGATTATGCCTGACGATTTATTCAGCCAACTGGCCAAGGCGCCCTCCCTGGATGCGGCTCTGGCCCTGTTGCGGGATACTCCCTTTGTCTCACTGGAAGAGAACTACTCGTCAACCGGTGATCTCAAGCAGGCAGAACTGGAACTGTTGAACTATGAAATAGACCTTTTTCGAAATATAAAAAAATACATTCATCCCGATTCCCTGCCGGTAGTGGATGCGCTGCTGGGTCATTTTGAAATTGATAATCTTAAAAACGCGATCCGAATCTATTTTGACCGGAAGATCCGGGGCCGCTCAATAGAGAGCAGCGTGCATTACATAATTTACGAGCCCATCATTCATGATATCCCGATTGATATCATTCTGCATGCCGAGCATTTTGATGAAATAGCCGGAGTGTGCGAAGGCACGCCTTACAGCCAGATTATCAGAAAATACTACCATACAGTGCAATCAGAAGGTTCTCTGTTCCGGATGGAAATTGCCTTTGACCACTTTTACTATAAAAATCTTCTGACGGCCATCGGTCAACTGGACCGCAGGGACCGTAATATCGCACTGCGACTGATCGGGATAGAGATAGATTTACAGAATATCAGTTGGATTATTCGTTTCAAGAAGTTTTACGATCTTCCCCTGGAGGCGGTTCTGGCCGCCCTTATTCCGGGCGGGTTTAACCTGAACCGGCCCCTGATTGACGAGTTGTTTCGGGCCCAGAATGTGACCGATGTCCTTGGGGATTTTGTCAAAGGCCAGTTTCCGGGATTATCAACGCTGTTGTCGGCTCAGACGACCGACAGTATGTCGCGGCTCCTGCTTATCCGCCGGCTGCTGGAAGAAATTCGCAAACAGGAGATCCAGCATATTCTGGGCGGCTATCCCTTTACCATCGGGATTATCCTGGCCTATTTTTCCTTAAAAAGGGACGAACTGGGAAAAATCAGAACCATACTCAATGCCAAGCATTATGGCAGGCAAGCGGAACAGATTGAGAGTTTACTATGATATTTACCACACAAATGACAGAGCTGTTTGCCGTTGTACTGGGCAAGGACAGGGAACAGGTGACCGAAGCGCTGCTGCGTGAAGGAGTTTTACAGTTTCTCAGTATCTCGGAACTGGATACTCAGGGTAAGGATAACCTTTCAACTCTCAAGCCGGACGTCTCGGAAACAGAAATATCCGATTTAAGAAAACGAATCGAGGGGATTTTACATACTATCGGTATCATTCCTGCCGCGCCGCAGGAAACAGACCTTAATAATCGTATTGCCATCAATATTGAAAAAGAGAACCAGCGTCTCAATGTCATCGATGGCGAACGCGAAAGTATCAGGGAACGACAGCGGACCATCCAGCAGGAAATATTAAAACTGGAGGATATCCGGCGCCAGGTGGACCTCTATGGTGTCGATCTGGCTGACATAACCCTGCCGACCCGTCAATCCCTGATTTCCATGCAGTCCGGCAAGCTTCCGGCCTCTAATGTTAAACAACTGGAAGAATCATTGAAGAATCTTCCAGCCATGCATATCACCCTGGGCCAGCAGAGTTCTGAGGTCTTTCATCTTCTGCTTCATATGAAGAGAGACAGTCAGCAGATAAACAGAATTCTCGCCAGTGTGGGATGGACGAAGGTTCAATTGCCCTCGGAACAAATGTCGGCCCAGAAGGATATGGTTAAGGAAGTCACGGAAAAAATTAAAACATTGACCGATGAACAGAAAAAACTGCAATCTCAGGCTGATAACCTGGTGAAAAAAGACGAGCAGCGCCTGCGGGAGCTTTGGATTGATCTGCGGATTAATGAACTATGCAGCCGAATACAGACCCATTTCAAATCATCATCCCGAACCGTCCTGTTCGCCGGGTGGCTGCCTTCCTCGAAAAAAGAAAAACTGGAAAAAACCATTACCAGGGCCTCCGAAGGACGATGTTATCTGGAGTGGCATGATGCCGGGAGCAAAGATGTTATTGGTGAGGAGGTGCCGGTCCAGTTCAATAATCCGGGAATCCTGGCGCCGTTTCAGATGCTGGTCAGTAATTTTGCCATCCCTAAATACGGCACGATCGATCCCACGCCGTTTGTCATGCCCATCTATCTGTGTATGTTCGGCCTGATGTTCGCCGATGTCGGCCAGGGGCTTGTATTGGTTCTGCTCGGTTTACTCGGCATTGGGAGATTCCGGAAAAACCAGGAGAAAAGGGGATTACTTCAACTTTTCTGGCTTCTTATCTGGTGTGGTTCTGGCTCTATCCTGTTTGGCGCTCTTTTCGGATCTTATTTTGGATTACCACTTTTTAAACCGCTTTGGTTTGATTATCATGGAATTATAAGCGGTCATGTCGCTGTTTCTGATAATTCCATGATTAATGATGTCTCTGATATTCTGGCCCTGACCATCTATTTTGGTGTTTCCGTAATTATTCTGGGACTACTATTTAACTGGATTAATATTATCCGGACCGGCTCATGGATGGAACTGGTTTTCAGTAAAGGCGGCATCATGGGCGGCTGGATTTATGGCGGAGGCATCTATATAGTATTTTATATGATTCAGCACAATTACAAGGAATATCCTCCTGCTATGACCCTCTTTCTCCTGGCCGGGCTGCCCGCTCTGTTACTTTTTATTAAAGAGCCGTATCACTATTTCAGCCATAAAAAAGAGCATCCGGAAAAACCGTCTAAGATTATATTTGCGTTTCTCAATTTCATTATGGAATGGCTGGTGGAACTGCTTGAGATTTTCAGCGGCTATCTTTCCAATACCCTCTCGTTTATGCGGGTCGCCGGACTGGGGATTGCCCACGTGTGCCTGATGATCTCCTTTTTTACCCTGGCGGATATGACCTCAGGAATATTTAGGATTCTTATTCTAATACTCGGTAATATCCTGGTGATCGGCCTGGAAGGCCTGTCCGCAGCCATACAGGCATTAAGGCTTAATTATTATGAATTCTTTACCAAGTTTTTCCATGGAACCGGAAAACTGCATACCCCTATTTCGTTAAACAGTAAACTCTAAACCTACAGAAAGGATTGGACGCGATGGACAGACCTGAAAAAAAACTGAAATTAAACATTACCCAGAGTATTATTGCGATGTTGACAGTTATGGCTATTGTAGGCACCCTGTTTTATTCGACGGTTTTTGCCCAGGAGCCTCATGGCCGGGATGCCGTACCGGCAGTAGCCGCTTCGGAAAATGAGGATGCGATACTGTATGGCCTGATAGCGGCTTCGATTGCCTTTGGTCTGGGCGCCATAGGCGCCGGGATTGCGATTTCGCATGTGGGTGCGGCCGCCATGGGCGCAGTAGCAGAAAAACCACAGATCGCCGGCCAGGCCCTGATTTTTGTGGCCCTGGCGGAAGGGATTGTGGTTTTTGGTTTTATTACGGCTCTGATGATCCTGAATAAGGTATAGTTTTTACCATGAAATATGCGATTATAGGCGATGAGGATACCGTCCTGGGGTTCGGGATAGTGGGTGTCTCCGGCAAGGTGGCGCACAATACGGACGAAGCGCACAGCGCTTTCCAGACACTGCTGGAAGACAAGGAAACCGCTGTCATTATTATAACCGAACGAATCGCGGATATGATACGGCCCCTGGTGAATACATACCTGTTTACCGTTGGTTTTCCGCTTATCGTGGAGATTCCCGACCGGCACGGAACGAAAGCGGATCGCCCCGGGATTAAAGAAATGGTCCATGGCGCCATCGGGATAAAGTTATGACCATTCGTGTATAGAACGTTGAAACAAGGCTGAACAAAGATGGAAAAAGAATCTATGGAACCGGTGGAAAAAGGAAAAGAGGGCCTGATTTCGAGCATCGAGACGGATGCCCGTGCAGAAGCGGAAAAAATTATTCAGGATGCCGAAGAACGGGCGGTCGAGAAAAGAAAATATACGCAGAAGCAGGTCGAATCGTTATTGAACACTACCCGCGAAAAATCCAAAGAACAGACCGACGCGCTGACACGGAAGATCATGTCCAATGTCGAGCTTGAAATTAAACGCCATACGCTGCAGGTTCGGCAGGCGATTATCCAGGACATCATGGATCAGGTGGAAAAGAAACTTGAGGCCATGATCAGTGAGCCGGATTACCGATCTGTTTTGATTGACTGGATGACCGAAGCCGCCCTGGGCCTGGATGTGGAATCGGCCCGGGTCAATGCCTCTGAAAAAGAACGGGTATTAATCAACGACAAGTTACTCTCAGAGGTCAGGAAGAAAATCCGTACGGAATTCGACCGGCAGATAAATCTGACTCTCTCGGAAGACCGGCCTTTAGACTCTCAGGGGCTGGTCCTGACAACGCTGGATGGACGGATGGCCTATAATTGTCAGGTTAAAACCCGAATGTTACGCAAACAGCGAAAAATTCACAAGTTGATATATGATGCCTTGTTTGCAGGCAAATAAAGAGCTATGTAACTGTAATAATTATCTACAGGCCTTAATGTTCGTATAAGCCTAAATGACAACCAATAAAAAGTGCGGAATCGCACAAAGAGAAACTATGGAAAAAAGGATAATAGGACAAGTAAAACGGGTGAACGGGCCCGTTATCGAGGTGATGGGTATCACCGATGCGGAGATGTTCGAGCTGGTCCGGGTGGGCGAGGAGAACCTTATTGGTGAACTCATTAAACTGGAAACCGACAGTGCCGTCGTCCAGGTCTATGAAGATACCACCGGCATTGCACCGTATGACCCTGTCTATGGTGAGGGAATGCAGCTTTCCGTGGAACTGGGGCCGGGACTGGTGGGGACCATTTATGACGGTATCCAGAGACCGCTGGAAGCGATCCGGGACCTTTCTGACATCTACATTCAGCGCGGCATTACCGTTCCTTCGCTCAACAGAGAAAAGAAATGGCATTTTGTCCCTGCTGTCAAAGCCGGCGATCAGGTTAGCGGGGGAATGGTGCTTGGCACGGTACAGGAAACAGAAAATGTCCTGCATAAAATTCTGGTTCCGCCCCGGGATAACGGCATGCTGGAATCGATAGTTGCAGAAGGCGATTATACCGTCGAAGAGGTCATTGCCGTTTTAAAAACGGATGATACCCATAAGAAGAATCTGTTTCTTATGCACCGTTGGCCGATTCGTATGCAGCGGCCCACACGCCAGCGTCTTCCGCTCGATATCCCGCTCATTACCGGCCAGCGGGTCATCGATACGCTTTTTCCAGTGGCCAAGGGCGGCACCGTCTCCATTCCCGGGGGATTCGGCACCGGCAAGACCATGACCCAGCAGGCCGTGGCCAAATGGTGTGATGCGGATATGATTGTCTATATCGGCTGCGGCGAACGAGGCAATGAGATTACCGATGTCCTAACGGAATTTCCACAACTGATCGACCCGCGCAGCGGCCGATCCCTGATGGAACGGACCATTCTGATTGCCAATGTCTCGAACATGCCGGTTTCCGCGCGGGAGGCAAGTATTTACACCGGTATCACCCTCGCGGAATATTTCCGGGATCAGGGCTATCATGTGGCGGTTATGGCCGATTCCACCTCGCGGTGGGCCGAGGCACTGCGCGAACTATCCGGGCGCATGGAAGAGATGCCGGCTGAAGAGGGATTTCCCGCCTATCTGCCGACAAAAATAGCGGAATTTTACGAAAGGGCCGGACGCATGGAAACCTTAAACGGCGAAAGCGGGTCCGTGACTATTATTGGCGCAGTTTCGCCGCCGGGGGGCGATTTTTCAGAGCCGGTAACCCAGCATACCAAGCGATTTATCCGATGTTTCTGGGCCCTGGACCGACATCTGGCCAATGCACGGCATTATCCCGCCATCTCCTGGCTTGAAAGTTACAGTGAATATCTCAGTGACATGTCCACCTGGTGGGAGCGCGAAATAAGCGCACAATGGCTCACGGACCGGACCGAAATCATGGAACTGCTTCACCGCGAAGTGCGTCTGCAGCAGGTCGTAAAACTGGTGGGGCCCGATGCCCTGCCCGATACCCAGCGATTCATCCTGGAAGTATGCAACCTGTTCAAAAACGCCTTTTTACAACAGAATGCTTACGATAAAATTGATATGTATTCCACGGTTCAGAAGCAGGTGAGAATGCTGCATGTTATTGTGGCCTATTGGCAGCGCGGCTCGGAAGCAATTAAAAACGGAGCCACACTGGTGAAACTGAAAAAAATGAAAGTCTATCAGGATATCATAAAAATGAAATTTTCCATACCGAATGATAATCTTGACGGGTTCGATAAGCTCGAAGCGCGTTTAGAGCGTGCCATGGATCAATTGGAGGCGCTACATGCCTGATATAATAAAAAACAGACGACTTTTATCCGGCCGCGAATATATTGGTGTCGATAAAATTGACGGCCCTCTTATCTTTGCCCGAAAAACACATCCGGTCGGATACCGCGAACTCATAGAGTGTGTGGACCAGCACGGCCATGTACGCATGGGTATTGTACTGGAATCTTCGACCCAGGTGGTGGTGGTGCAGGTATTTGAGGGAACCTCGGGCCTGACCCTACCGGGTACGCGCATCCGGTTTGCCGGCGAACCGCTGACCCTGGGTGTTTCCAGGGAGATGCTGGGCCGGGTATTTAACGGGCTGGGACATCCCATTGATGGCGGCCCCAGGCAGCGCAGTGACCTCGAACTGAATGTTAATGGTCTGGCGATTAATCCCACGGCTCGGCAGTATCCCCGCGATTTTATCCAGACCGGTATTTCGGTTATTGACGGCATGAATACCCTTATCCGGGGGCAAAAGCTGCCGGTCTTTTCCGGTAACGGGCTGCCCCATAATGAACTCGCGGCCCAGATTGCCCGGCAGGCCAAAATTCGGGGAAGCGATACCGAATTTGCCGTGGTTTTTGCGGCCATGGGAGTCAAACATGATGTGGCCCGGTTTTTTATCCGTTCCTTTGAAGAAAGCGGCGTGCTGGATAATGTAGCCCTCTTTCTTTCACTGGCGGACGACCCGTCCATCGAACGGCTCATTACCCCACGAACCGCCCTGACCCTGGCCGAACACCTGGCCTTCAATGAAGATATGCACGTACTGGTCATCATGACCGATATGACCAATTATTGCGAGTCGCTGCGGGAAATCTCCACGATCCGGGGTGAAATACCGTCCCGTAAAGGGTATCCCGGGTATCTCTATTCCGACCTGGCGGAACTGTATGAACGTTCGGGAATGATAAAGGAACGTAAAGGCTCCATTACGTCGCTGCCCATATTGACCATGCCCAACGATGATATCTCTCACCCAATCCCGGACCTTTCCGGCTATATTACCGAGGGGCAGATCGTTTTCGAACGAGAGATGGACGGCCGGGGGATTTATCCGCCCGTGGCGGGACTGCCCTCCCTTTCCCGGTTAATGAAGGACGGGATTGGAGAAGGCATGACACGCGAGGACCATCCCCATCTGGCCAGTCAGCTTTTTGCCGCTTATAGTTATGTTAAGGATGTGCGAAATCTTGCTTCCGTGATCGGAGAAGAGGAATTAACGCCTCTGGATCATGATTATCTCGAGTTTGGAAAGAAATTTGAGCAGCAGTTTGTCTCGCAGGGTCAGGAAGAAGAAAGAACGATTGAACAGACACTGGACCTCGGCTGGGAAGTTTTAAGATCTCTGCCGGTCGAGGAACTGCACCGGATAACGGAAGAGGAAATAGAGAAGTACTACGGCAGTTAGTGAGTAGTTTCTATGGCACAGTTGAATTTGGCTCCAACCAAAACAAATCTGATCAGGCTCAAGAATGATCTGAACTTTGCGCGCCAGGGTTATGAGCTTTTAGACCAGAAAAGGAATATTCTGATTATTGAGCTTATGTCGCTCATCGACCAGGCGGCCGACCACCAGAGTCGTTTGGAAGATGCCCTGGCCAAGGCATACCATGCCCTGGAAGAGGCTGCCCTGGATATGGGCCGTCTTAAAGTGCAATACCTGACCGGGGCCGTTCATATTAAAACGGACATCACTGTTCGGGCCCGGAGAGTCATGGGGATCAGTCTGCCCGTCATTGAGACTGAATTTGAAGAGCATGCCCCTTACTTTAGTCCGCTGGGAACCAGTTTCTGGATTGACAGTTCGCTGTATTTCTTCAAGGAAGCGCTGAAGCTGCTGGGCAAGACCTCGGAGCTGAAAATATCCATCATGCGACTGGCCAACGAAGTCAAAAAAACCATCCGAAAAGTCAACGCCCTGGAAAAAATCGCCATCCCCGACCTGCAGGAGACACTTCATTATATCCAGAGCAGGCTGGAGGAGAATGAACGGGATATGTTTGTTCTCATGAAAATGGTAAAGGTAAACCTGGAGAAGAAAAAAGCTAAAAACCCTGGAGAGTGATCATGAGTAATCTCATCAGAAAGATAATGGTCTATATTGACGGGACCGAACACTCGGTTACCGCGGCTCAATATGCAATATGCCTGGCTTCGTCAACCGGGGCCGAGCTTGTCGCCCTTTATGTCATCAACACCAAGGCAGTGGAAGATCTGTTGAAGGCCAGGATATTCCTTCAGGACGAACAGGTGGAATATGAGCACGATATGGAAGCCGATGCCCGGCGCTATTTGAATTATGTCAATGAGCTGGCCCTGAAAAAAGGTGTATCTGTAATTAAAAAAAGCAGTAAAGGCAGTGTTAACCGGGAAATTGTCAATGCGGTCAAGGAGGATGAAATTGATCTGCTGGTCATTGGCGAACTCTCCCGCATCCGGAGCCGTCGGGATGAGTTCTATGATGAGACGGAACGTGCCATGCGCACCGTGCCCTGCTCGGTCCTGATCGTCAAGGATGAGGAGAAGGTCTGGGATATATATGAATCTCTGGTATAATGGAAATTATTAAATAAATGGTATCATAAATAGTATATCTGGAGAAAACGAGTATGACGTTAATAGAGCTGGTTGAAGAGAACATAATTAAAATCCCTTTGGAGTCGAACGATAAGCCCGATGTGCTGCGGGAACTGGTTCAGATTTTAAAGGACGCCGGAGAAATTGAAGATTTTGACGCCACCCTGAAGGCCGTTCAGCAACGCGAAGACAAACAGAGCACCGCCCTGGAGGACGGTATTGTGGTCCCGCACGGCAAAACGGATGCGGTCACCGACCTGCGCCTGGCGATCGGCATTGCCCCGCAGGGGATCGACTTTGATTCCATGGACGGCAAACCATCTACGCTCTTTTTCCTGCTGGTGGCGCCGCCGGATATGTCCGGGCCGCATGTGGCGGCCCTGGCCGAAATCGCCAAATTAGCCCAGTCCAAAGCCCTGTGCAAGGCCCTGACACGTGCCGACAACGCCCGTGAAGTCGTGGAACTGTTGACCGGCGATTAATTATAGTTCGATCCATGAAATGGGTGTTTGGGATTAAAATTTGCCATAGAATACCATAGGAGGCATAGAATGCAGGCACGAAAAACAATCGTGGGTTGTGAGGTGAAGAATAGCACACGGATAATACGGATTTTAACGAATTTTTTTGCCAAATCGGAGTAAATTCCTGTCCCTTTCTAAATTTCCCTTTAAAATTTCATATTCATTATATTTCTCTCCTGTCATAATACATCCATAAATTTAAACACGGTAAACATGGGGACCGCCATTCGTGACTGTCCTCTGGTTTTCCTCCTGAATGTATTATTTGTCCAGGTAATCAGGTTTGATAGTATCGCCGCCGGAGCCTTTGACCTGAAAGACTTTTACGGGTTTGCCGGTCTGGAGGACATGTTCGATTTCCGCTTCCATGTCCATGCAGCGTTTTTTGAGTTCGTAGAATCCGTGCCACCAGGCATAGTCCGGGGCCATCATGGCTGCGCCGAACCGGGCGCGCCGGCCTTCGTGGTGCCAGAGTTCATACATCTCGATTTCCAGTTTTTCGTCCAGGTTCTTTTCTTTACTGAGCAGATTTTTTTCATAAAGTTCGTCGATCTGCTTTTTCAGGGGTAAGTAATAATTTTCGTTGTAATTAATAACAGCGTCGTCAAATTTGGTGAAATGGCCGGTGACCCATGTCTGGGAATGGCAGGCCAGGCAGAC
Organism: Sedimentisphaerales bacterium; assembly: GCA_016930295.1. Classification (GTDB taxonomy): domain Bacteria; phylum Planctomycetota; class Phycisphaerae; order Sedimentisphaerales; family SM23-30; genus JAFGHE01. The sequence continues at coordinate 5,703 of JAFGHE010000295.1, read as the reverse complement.
TTTTTCCATCTTCTCGCGTTCTTTTTTCCAGTCCCCCGACGCCGGGAATGCCTTAAACTCGTTGGGCCTGATGGTCAAAGGAGCCTGAGTTTCCCAGGCCAGACGTTCGGTTACATCGTGGGTGGTAGTGAGCCCGTTGATGCCGGACATGTGGCAGACCGAACAGGTGGGCGTCCGGTAATCCACCCCGGCGCTCCAGGTGCCCGGCGCCGCGTCCCAGTTCCAGGTGTCCCCTTCAGCATGGTAAATAGCACCGTGCTTGGACTCGTTATAAATTTCCACCTGAGGATGATCAGGCCCCAGATGGCACTGGCCGCAGACCTCCGGCTTTCTGGCTTCCACCAGTGAGAACCGGTGCCGCGTGTGACAACTGGAACAACTGCCCCTGCTGCCGTCGGGATTGACCCGACCCACGCCCACATTGGGCCAGGTGATATCATCAAATTCCCCGTTTTCTATTTTCACCACACTGCCGTGACAATGGTAACAGCCGGTCGCACGCTCGATATCATTGTTCAGGCCGTCGTTGAGCCAGGGATCGATCTTCCAGATAATCTCCATGGTATGGGCGTGTTTGCTTTTATCGTATTGGGCCGCTTCGGCGGGGTGGCATCGGGAACAATCCCTGGGTGATACAATGGCACTGATCAGGGTTTGATCATATTCCAGGTGACTTTTACTTATGTCGGCATCCGCTTGACTGCCGCCGTGGCAATCGAGGCAGTTGACATTGGCATGCGCGTGTCGGCTGCCGGCCCAGTCCGCCACGATCCCCTTGCTTTCCCGGGCGTGACAGTCTATACATTCTCGGGCATCATCCGATAGGATCCTTTCTATCCGGTATTCCTTCAGCGGGAGCGGCTCCAGCCCCTGCGTCTCCTGGCCGAAAGCTGCTTTTAAACCAGTTATACCAAAACAGACAAAGCATACCATAACAACGGACACGATATTTCTTGTGGACTTCATCGGTTTAATCCTTTCCGAATTTAAGGTGAATACAATTTGTTGATACGCTGATGGCCGGTGTCCTCATGGCACCGTACACATTTATTTTCATCTTTACCGGCATCATGCAGAGACTCCAGATGAGCCGTGCGCGCGGCCGTACTGGAGGGCTTGTTCAGCAAATCGTCATGGCAATACTGGCATCGTTCGTTGGGTAAATGCTGCAAAATCCTTTGTCGAATTATTTCCCCGTCATACTCCGGGCCTAAATAGTGCATGTAAAAGTCCTTGCCGCCTTCATACCCCTTGGCAATAAGGTGCGTAAAATAGTGATCTTTGGGCGGCAGGTGGCAGTCCACACATTCGACACGAAACCCTTTATGGTTGGCGCCATGTGCCGAAAGCTCCCAGGTATGATAGGCCGTATTCATTTCATGACAGCGACTGCCGCAATATTCGGATTTGGAAACCGGCTTCATAGCCCGATTGAGCGTCACAAAACACAGAATGGCAAATGAAAAACCAAGACAAAAAATGAACAGGGCTTTCCTGGATTTTGTCTTCTTTTTATTGTTTTCCTGGTTAGTATGTGCTTTTGACATAAGTATATTCAGCTAATGAAATATTAGCATTTAATTATTGTAAAAACCCTGATGAGATACTTTGAAAATATCAGTTAAATTACGTTCAAAGATTAAAATTTATCGTAGAATATATCCTGTTCGGCCAGACCCTTATCCGCGAGTACATCCATGACTGCGTCAATCATGGGGGGCGGGCCGCAGAGGAAGGCCTGGCGTTTACGTCCTGCTTCCAGATATTTATCAACGGCAAGGTGTATAAATCCGGTTTCGCCGTCCCATTTTTCATCCGGACCCAGCGGATCGGAAAGGGCGTAGATAACCTTGAAATTGGGATGTTTCTTTGCCAGTTCCTGGTATTCTTCCAGATAAAAAATATCTTTGGTGGTCCGGCAGCCGAAGAACAGCCAGCAACTGCGGTCCGGCCATTCGTGGTAGAGGCTGTAAATAATATTTTTCATGGGCGACATGCCGGCGCCGCCGCCGACACAGATGATTTCCACTTCCGGGTCTTCGTTAAGCCGGAAATCGCCGTACGGCCCGGTAAAGATCGCCTGATCACCCACCTGGAGGTTATGCAGATAAGTGGACCCGATTCCGCCGGGAATAAGGCGCACGCCCAGTTCCACAACATTCGGTTCATAGACTGGCGAACTGATGGAATACGCCCGGAACACCGGCCCGTCCGGCGAGGGGGCCTGAATCTGGGCATATTGGCCCACCCGGAAACTGATTTCCGGCGGCTCGATCAGCTTGAGACGGATTTCCTTCATATCATGGGTCAGACTCCGGGTGCTCTCTACTACGGTGTTGAATAACTTCACATTGAGCATCTCTTCCGGAATTTTCGAGATAATATTTTCGCGTACCTTGACCTGGCAGGCCAGCCGGACGCCTTCACGAACTTCCTTTCGGGTAAGAAACGGCGTTTCCGTGGGCAGTACCGGCCCGCCGCCGGCAAGGACGGTCATCTTACAATAGCCGCAGGAACCCTGACCTCCACAGGCGCTCGGGATATAAATCTCGTTTTCAATAAGGGCCGACAGCAGGGTCTGGCCCCCTTCAACCTGCAGGATCCTTTCCCCGGCGTTAATGTCGATTTCACAGACACCGTAGTCGATTAATAGCTTTTCCGCAATGGTCAGCAGGGTGGATAATCCTGCCAACACGCCCACAAAAACCAATATGGCATAGGTGAATAGTTCAATTATTCCATTCTGTTCCATCTTATTCCTTTGTGCCTATGTGCCTTTGCTCCTCTGTGCCTTTCTTATTGAATATTCACCATGCCGGCGAAACCCATGAAGGCCATGGCCATAACACCGGTAATTATCATCACAATAGCAACACCCTGGAACGGCTTGGGAATATTGCTGTAGGTCATTTTCTTACGCAGCCCGGCCATGAGAATAATTGCCAGGGCAAATCCGATACCTGCCCCAAATCCGAATCCGATGGATTGGGTGAAGGAATAGTTCCGTGTGACCATAAACAGAGATGCTCCCAGTATGGCACAGTTTACGGTAATCAGCGGCAGGAATATTCCCAAAGCATAATACAGCCTGGGACTGAACCGCTCGACGAACATCTCTACAAACTGGACAAACGCCGCAATCACGGCAATAAAAACGATAAATTGCAGATGTTCCAGGCCCAGTGGTGCCAGTAAATAGTAATATATGACATAATTCAGCGCTGTGGTGCCGGCCAGGACAAAGGTGACTGCAACGCCCAAACCCGCGGCCGTGGGAATCTGACGGGAACAGGCCAAAAACGAACACATCCCTAAAAAGTTGGATAGCAGAATATTATTCGTAAATATGGCTGCAATCAGGATAATCAGGGCGGAGGTCTCACTCATGGTTTTTTGTCCTCCTCATCCTTTTTATTGAAGCAGTTAAACAGCGCCACCAGAAATCCCAGCGATATAAACGCGCCCGGCGCCAGGATCATAATCTGGTTGGGGGTGTACCAGTCGGGTGACAGCACGGTAACGCCTAAAACCATACCGGAACCAAGCAGTTCCCGGAAAAAGCCGATGATAGCCAGAACCACGGCATAGCCCAGCCCGTTGGCGAATCCATCCACCATGGATACGATGGGCGGATTCTGCAGGGCAAACGCCTCGGCCCGCCCCATGACAATACAGTTGGTTATTATCAGTCCCACGTAGGGCCCGAGGGTCTTGGACATGTCCCAGTAAAAGGCCTTGAGAAACTGGTCAAACAAAATAACAAACGTAGCGATAATAGCGACTTCGGCAATCATGCGGATACGGCGCGGCGTAATAGTACGCAGCAGCGATACCAGCAGATTCGAGCCGACACATACAAAAATGAGAGCGGCTCCCATCACCAGCGAGTTTTCCAGCTTGTTGGTTACCGCCAGCGCCGAACAGATGCCCAGAATCTGGATCGATATGGGATTGTTGCTCCAGAATCCTTCACGCAGGGTTTGTTTGCCTTTACCCTGGCACAACCCGCCGGTAGTACAGGTGGGACACGGTTGTGGTACGTTTTCAGCCAATGCTATTGCTCCTGACTAATGACGCCGGCATTCACTTTTATTTATTCCGGCATCTATAAGGTTTACGTCGATATTATTTATTTTTTTGCTTTTCAGCAAGGATGCGCTGGATAACGTCATTGAGCATGGCCTGAACCTTGTTGCAGGTTATTGTGGCGCCGCTGATGGCAGCCACTTCGTTATCAGCCAGATCCTTCTTATTGATAATTCGTATGCCCGGATTACCCTCGGCATCGACTAATTTCTTACCCTGAAACTGCCCGCGAAAGGCAGGCGTAACAATATCGCCGCCCAGACCCGGTGTTTCTTCCTGCTCATGAAAGACGATCCCCTGAATGGTTTCCATATTCGCGTCCAGGCTCAGGAAGCCTTTGATCGGGGCCCACAGCCCCGGACCGCCAAACTCCACTGCGACCGCCTTGACTTTTCCTGCGGCTTCGGGCGGAGAATAGACATAGACAGGCAATTCTCCCACCTGCTCCTGTTTGACATTTTGTTTGAATAATTCTACCAACTCGTCCGTGGAGGCATCTGACTCGACCGGTATGCCTAACACTTCCAGGATACTGCGATTTTTTTCCGCCTTCTTATTCTTTTCCTGGTACGGTTTAGTGTAGTGGGCGGCGCCGGTCAGTAAGACCGAGCAGCACAACGCCAGCACGACCGCATAGGTCAGGGTATAGAGATAATCCTTCAGGAATTTACGGGTGCTATCTTTCATGTTGTAACCTCCTCAGCCGGATCTTGACGGCAAATTCATCCAGGATCGGAGCAACAATGTTACCCAATAATATCGCAAACATCATCCCTTCCACATAGCCGGTAAAGTTACGGATAAGAACCGTAATAATTCCGATGATCGAACCATAAAGCCATTTTCCCCCGTTGGTATTCGGGCTGGAGACCGGATCGGTAGCCATGAAGAAAACACCCAGCAGCAGTCCGCCGGCAAAAAGATGAAACCAGACCGATCCGACGGCCTCCGGCCGGACCTTGTGTAAAATCGTTCCCAGAATGACAAACGATCCTAAAGCACTTACCACCGTACGCCAGTTGCCCACACGCGTCAGAAGTAAAAATACACCGCCGATAATCAGAGCTATCGAACAGGTCTCACCCACACAACCGGAACTATGACCCCAGAATAAATCCGTAATAGAGGCCCATTCACCACTTTTTGCCATTCCCAGCGGCGTAGCTCCGGTGACCGCATCCACATCAGCCCCGCTGACATACCGGAACAGATTGCCGGTAATACCAGAGCCGGGTCTTAGCCATTCTGCCGACATCTCCCGCGGATAAGCCAGACCAAGAAAACATCGGCCGACCAGGGCCGGATTAAATAAGTTCCTGCCCGTACCCCCGAATAGTTCCTTACCCACAATCACCCCAAAGGCAATACCAACCGCCGTTATCCAGAGCGGCAACGTCGGCGGCAATACCAGCGGGAACAGCAGCCCCGTCACTAAAAAACCCTCGTTAATCTCCTCCTTGCGAATGATGCCAAAGAGTACCTCAATCGTGCCTCCCACCGCATAAGAAACCATAATTAAGGCAAACACCCGCAAACCAAAAAAGTACCACGCTGCCAGCACCGCCGGTACTAATCCTATAATCACCATCGACATATAACGCTTCACATCCAGCGGGT
>JAFGHE010000294.1 GCA_016930295.1 Sedimentisphaerales bacterium | reverse complement strand
GCTCATTCAGGTTGATGTCCTATAAGTATTAAATTATCTGGTCACTCCAATTCATCTAGTCACATAATCACCATCGACCAGCGGAAAGGCCAATGTTAGAGGTTTATACTCGGAAAAGAGCTTATTTTGTTCATATTGTCAAAAGGGCGGGATTGTCTTATACTTGTAAGTCTAAAGCACACAGGCACGACGCCAGCGTCAAAAGTATTGCGAACGCTTGTTTCTGGTTTACAAACAACAGTTTTAATTGCCAATATCCACTTTTGACGGAGACATCAGGCACATTGGCATAAAGATTTTTGGAGTAGTATTCTATGCGAATTGGTATTGTAGGAGCGGGCGCATTAGGGGGTCTTTATGGTGCGCTGCTGGCACGTCAGGGATATGAAGTGCATTTTCTGATGCGCCGGGATTATGAGATAGTGCGCCAAAAGGGGCTGAGCGTACACAGTTATAAGGGCGATTTTCATCTGGCTAATGTCAACTGTTATCGCAGTCCGGCGGAGATCGGCCCGGTTGACCTGGTGTTTATCGGTCTAAAGACCACTGCCAACCACTGCTACGAAGAGTTGATAAGCCCTCTGGTTAAAGAGGATACGCTCGTACTGAGCGCTCAAAACGGGCTGGGTAACGAGGAGCAACTGGCCGAGCTTTTTGGGGCCCAGAGAGTGGCGGGCGGTCTGGCGTTTTTGTGCTGTAACCGCCAGGAGCCGGGTGTGATACGTTTTCTGGATTATGGTTATATCCATATCGGGAATTACCAGCGTCCTCCGGACGATAGGCTGAATCGGTTTGCCCGGATGATGCGAGCCAGTGATGTGGAATGCACGGTGGTGGACGACCTGGCCCTGTCGCGCTGGAAAAAGCTTGTCTGGAATGTGCCGTTCAACTGCATGACGGCCCTGCTGAATATATCAGTGGATAAAATAATGGGTGACCGGAACCTGCGCCAGCGCAGCCTGCGACTGATGAAAGAAGTTCAGGGTGCGGCGCGCGCGCATGGATTAATCATAATCGACGAGTTCCTCGATCAGATGATGGAGAACTCTGACAAGATGAAGCCATATTTTACTTCCATGCATCTGGACCGGCTTGCTCAGAGGCCCATGGAGATAGAATCGATCCTGGGTGAACCACTGCGCCGGGGACTGGCAAAGGGTTTAGCGCTGCCGGAGATGCAGCAGTTGTATGATGCACTTTCGGAGTTGGATGTTAAAGAAGGCACATAGGCACATAGGAAAACAGTTGTGATATGAGTAATGATACTACAGATAACATCCTGCGAGAGATTCATGAAAGGATAGTGCGTTATGAGATGATCGGAGAGGGGCAGAGGTGTCTGGTGGCGGTATCGGGCGGCCCGGACAGTATGGTTTTGCTGCATGTGCTGGTACGGCTTTGTGAAGACGGGCGGTTAAAAGCAGGCGGGCTTTATGTGGGGCATTTAAATCATAATTTGCGGGGCGAGGACAGTGATGGTGACGCTGAGTTTGTTCTCAGGCAGGGGCGTCAACTCGGATTGGAAGTGATAATCGGCTCGGTTGATATCCGAGGCAAGGCACGCCAGTCGGGTGAGTCCATCGAATCCACGGCCCGGCAGGAGCGTTATCGATTTCTGGCCGAGACTGCCGGACACATTGGCTGTAAAAAAATCGCCCTGGCCCATAACGCCGATGACAACGTGGAGACGATTCTGCAGCGAATTATCCGGGGCACGGGGTTCCGGGGTCTGGCCGGTATTCCGCCGGTCCGGCCTCTGGAAGAATTCAAGGAGTATGGCGATTTGACACTCATCCGCCCGCTGCTGGGTGTGGGCCGGGGCCGGATCGAAACGTTTTTAAAGGAGTCTGATATTCCTTTTCGCCTGGATCGGAGTAATCTGGCCGATGACTATACCCGGAATCGCATTCGCAATGAGTTATTACCGCTGCTGCGAGAGCGATACAATCCGGAGATATCCCAGGCTCTGGAGCGGTTGGGCGTGATTGCCGGATGGTTCAGTGAACTATCCTGCAAGGACGCTCAAAAGGAGTTGGCCGGCTTGATAAAAGAGCAGACAGCAGAGAGCTTGATTCTTGACGCGGCAACTTTAAATCAAAAATCACATATCCAACAGGCGGAAATTCTGTATCAGAGTCTGCTGGCGCTGCACGTACCGCAGCGACATATCGGATTTAAACAAGTCCATAGTGTATTATCCATGCTGGGCCGGGACGATCATCCGCCGGTTTTATTGCCCTCCGGCGTGCAGGTAAAACGACGCAGAGGAGACCTGATTATCGTTAAAAATTTTAACGGTCGTAATAGCCCTAATGCAGCCATCGCCCCTCCTGAACCGATAGAGCTTATCGTGCCGGGCAGAAATAATCTGGAGCAGGGATTCTTTTATTATGATCCCCAGAATCAGGCGGTTAACTCCATCGAGTCTTTGCAGGCCGAACTATTATCAGCCGACGGGTTTGATATGGATACTTTTATTACGCATAAGAACGTTCGGGAAGAAGTATTTGACCGGGATAAGATACAGGCGCCATTGACCGTAAGAGTCCGTCATGAGGGTGACCGGTTTGAACCTCTGGGGCTGGTAAAGAATGGCGTGCGAGAGGCCTGTCCTGCCGGGACCAAGAAACTCGGTGATATGCTCACGGATGATAAGGTGCCATTGGAGATGCGCGATAAAATCGGGTTAGTATGTGACGGGCGGGGAATCATCTGGGTCATGGGCCTTAGAATCGCAGAACGGGTCAAGGTCAGCCACTTGACCCGGGAGATACTGAAACTGGAAATTGGTTAATATTTTCAGTTGTCCATGTAAAGCGGGGCTTTTCTAATTGGCGTCTTTTTGGTCGGGATACACTATTTTGGCACTCGTTTTGATATCCGCGACGAATTTGTCATGAACCATTCGCTTTTTATTCAGAATCAGTTGCTCGCGGATATCGTCCCGGACTTCATCGAAAGGTATGGTCCGGGCCGGTTTTCGGTCCGTCACTTTGATAATATGATACCCGAACATTGTCAGGACCGGTTCATCACAGATTTGTCCCGGCTGGAGTTTAAACGCGGCCTCGGCAAAGGGTTCCACCATGGCATTATGTCGGGGGAAGAAATCGAGGTCCCCGCCCCGCTCTTTCGAGGGGCATGAGGAATACTGGAGGGCCAGGGCGGCAAAATCGGCATCTTCCTTTCGGGCCAAATCGAGGACTTTTCGGGCCTGTTCCAGGGCGGCCTTTTTTTCCTCATCCGGCTGGTCTTCACTCATCTTAATCAAAATATGGCTGGCCCGCACCATATCTTCCTGCTGGTATCTGGATTCGAGATTTTCATCGTAGAATTTTTTTACTTCGTCGTCGGTCACCACTATTTCATCGCCATATCTTTGCTGCAGAATTTTTTCCAATTCGACATTTTCTCTAAACAACGGATCGGCTTTGAGATTTGTGGCAAACTGTTCGATAGTTTGTCCGGTTCGCAATTTGAGTTGTTCTTTAAATTCATCCATAGTCAGGTTGTATTGTTTGATCATTTCCTGGATTATTTTATCGACATGCCGGTCTAAATCGGAATCAGACACAGGCAAATTGATTTTTTTAAGTTCCTGCTGAACCAGAAGTTTATCGATCATGGCCTCGATGATTTGAGTCCGGTAAATCATACGCAGCATTTCTACCTGGTCCGGTGGCACAGAGCCCCCGTTTTGCTGCATGACTCTCTGGAACATCTGTTCAACCTGCATTTCGGTAACATTTTCCCCATTTACCGAGACTACAATTTTGTCCGGCTTTTCATTCCCGGCGGATTCGGCTGCAGGCGGGTTTGGTGCAGGCGGGTCTGGG
>JAFGHE010000293.1 GCA_016930295.1 Sedimentisphaerales bacterium | reverse complement strand
TAAAATTTTAGAAATATTGCAGTCTGTCTTAGTCATTTACATCGTCTTGAATGAGCATGATCTAAATCCGTAACTATTTGAAAAATATAGATAATATGTATTTTTTTATAAGGTTGACGGAGGCATTATTATCAGAGTTATGGGAGGGTGATTTATTGGCACAGATATGGTCTGACCTGTTTTTTTTGTGATAATTTGATGTTTTGGCGATTGTTATCGGTCTTATATGACTATTCGGAGATATTTTCACTCTAAAATTTAATAAGTTCTTATTTTTCAGTAAGATAAAGTACTAATGCTCGTTTATCCACCCATTGATGTTAAAATTGGCTTAACCAGTTGTCGGTTTCCGCTAATATAAGTAAATCTAAGATATCGATATGTCCATCACGATTTCTGTCTTCAGGTTTAAGGGTAATCTGGGCTAGCCAATTTTCAGATAATGCGGAAAAGTCCATAAGATTGACTATTCGGTCTCCATTGATATCAGCCTGATTGCCTGATATACCTATGGCAGATAAACTGGCCTGCCCGCTACATCCGAAGGCGCCCATATTGACTCGCATCCCGTGAGGCCAGGATTCACAGGACCAATCAGTAGCCGGGTCCCCGGCATCGATATAGGGGCTGTTGACCGAATCCAGTACCCACAGTTTATTAACCTGATCCCATCGGCCATATGTGGATGGCAGATGATAATCACTAGCTCCCGGACTCCAGAAATCATCACACGGGTCCAGAGGTGTTGAATTATCGTCCCAGATGCCCGGTGAAATAAACAGGGGATCGCCGTGATTGATGGCCAGCCCGCTACCCCCGCAATAGGTTATGGTAACTTGGCCGGATTCATCTATAATTTGATCCGGTTGATCATCCGGATCATTCCAGAAGATGTTGTTGGTAATAACCGCACCCTGACAATAGCCTTTTGTTTTGATTCCCACGCCTGCGTACAGTGCTTTATTGTTATGAAAAGTGCATTGCCTGAGATTCATTTCCGGGACTGTTTCTGCCAGTATTCCGCCGCCGCTAAAGTCTATCGCCTGGTTTCCTGCAAAAACATTATGATGAATATCAGGTCCTAAACACTGGTACAGACGCATGGCGCCTCCATTTTCTTCGGCAATATTGCCGCTTATATTGCAGTGTGATATCGACCCGATACTTTCCAGAACGCCGTACGTCTGGGCCAGATAAAGTCCTCCGCCCCGGTCGGCACGATTATCAGTTATTTTACAGTACGTTATCTTGATATTATCATTTTCCTTGGAAAAAATCCCCCCTCCTTTGCGTTTTGAATCGGTATCCATTCGCCCGCTGCCGCCGGTTATAGTCAATCCCTTTAATGTAATATCATCTGCCTCCAGCTTGATGACCGAGGCTTCATCAGGATCGGCAGGGGCGCCCCCGTTGATGATGGTATTATCAATGATAACCGGATCACAGGGATCAATACTGCGTAAAACGATGCCGTTATGGAGAATGGAAATATTTTCCGTAAACGTCCCCTGCATCAGTACTATTTCGTTATTGGGATTTGCCTCGTCAAGAGCGGCCTGGATGGTTCGGTACCATACATGTTTATTTTGATTGTAAACCAGTTTTTGCAGATCTTCATCATCGACCTCTAACACTTCGTCGGCGCCTATATCAACGTAAGCGTAAGCCATCCGGATCTGCGAATCAATATCCACCGCGCCGGCTTGATACTGATAGTATGGATCTCCCCTGTTTATACAGGGTGAGTCCGGGGCGATATGATAATCATCACCGGCCGGATCAACGAAGTTCGGGTCCGCATCGATGATGTTTACGGCATTGGGATCGGGCCGGTTACCCTGAATATCGCAGTAGCTCAGTAATAATTCACATGGATCCTGGCAGTCGATCTGGTCGGGAGTGTTATTCCATAATATTGTGTTTGACACGGACAGATCCGGGCAGTTTTCAAATACGCGCAGGCCGCCGCCGGAATTAAGCATGGCATGGTTATCCGCAAGAGTGCAGAAATCAATGGTCATCCCGTTGACATCCATGGCATAGAGTCCGCCGCCGTAGAGCAGGGCGAAATTGTCAGCGATAATGCAATTTAAAATGTCAACGTCACTGCAGTTATTTAAACGCAGGCCGCCCCCGCTTGTTCCGGTTAACGGGTCGTCACAGTGATTATCGCGAATAATACAATGTTTGATTAGGGCATTTGAGGACCCGTAGAGATAAATTCCGCCCCCCATGTCCGCCTGGTTCTCGATAATAGTGCAATTTTCGATGCTGATAGTATCATTGGCCATGGAATAAATACCGCCGCCTTTGGCTTGGTCGTCGTTGGGATCTTCAGGAGTCAGTTGGCCGTCCAGGAAGCCTTTACCGCCTTTTATGGTCAGGCCTTTGATACTTACCCCCAGGGCCGCTCCCGGCATGAGTGTTATGGTGGAGGCATAATTGGGATCAGATATATCCGTATTGTCCCCGTCAATAATAGTATTGCGCACTATGTCAGGATCGCTCGGATTAGTGCTTTTCAGGATAATATTGTTATTATTGATAACCAGGTTTTCCTGGTAGAGCCCTTCCCCGATCAGCAGCACTTCGTTATTGGCAATCTCGTCCAGCCCTTCCTGGACACTGCAATACCATTTCTGTTGTAAGATATTGTTCACAACCCCGGGCACATAGGCGCCTGCCAGGTAATCAATTTCACAGGCGCCGATATCAACCCGGCAGTAGGACAACCGGCTATTCCCCTCCATGTCCACCTGATCCGGACCCGGGGCATCCTCAGGGTCGCCCCGGTTAATACACGGAGAAGTCGATACGATTCGGTAGTCATGTTCAATAGTGTCGTTGGGATCCTCGGGGTCGCCTTCATCAATTTCAAAAATCGGATTTAAATGTATATTCCCCTCACCCGGCCCGGACCAGTCGTTTTCTATATCGCAGTAATACAGACTAACACTGTCAGGATACACACAGACCAGCTGATTCGTATCACAGGGATCGTCAGGGTGATTATTCCATAAAATGGAATTCGAGATAGATTGTGGGTCGCTGCCTTCATAGTAAAGGGCGTAGTCCTGATTATGTTTTATGGTGCAATAGTTGATAACAAAACCAGATGTGTCGCTGCAATAGATACCGCCGCTCATGCCGTCTGCATTATTGTTATCGATGGCACAGTTGGTTATGTCCGGTTCACTATTATCATTAATCCAGATACCACCGCCGCTGCCGGTCGTGGTATTGTCTTTGATGATACTTCGGGTAATTACCGGTGACGCCTGCTCGCAGGCTATGCCGCCGCCGTTGTCAGCAGTATTGTCCCTGATTACGCATTGGGATATGGTGGGCCGGCACTCAGTGCAATAGATACCTCCACCGGCCTGGCTGGTCCCTCCGGTTATGGTAAAGCCGGCAATTGTAGTGTCCTCTGCAATGGTGTTATCTGTAAATGCGATGGTCGAGCCGGTCGAGTAAGTGCCGTCAATGATGGTGGATTCAATAAAGTTGGTATTATCAGGTCTCCAGGAACTTAACATAATCTGAGGGGGAAACAGGATGGTTTCCAGATACCGGCCGGGCGTGACCATGAGTTCATCACCCGCCTGGGCCGGCGCCATCGCCGCGCCAATGGAAGTGTGCCAGGTTCCCTGAGTTTTGTTATATACTCTTCGGTCGGGATTTGTTTCATCGATTCCGATATCCGTGGCCGATCCGCTAAAACGCAATTCGCCATCAATGTCTGTATAATCCGGCTGAGGCGCCCAGTTCGGATCGCCCGCATCGATACAGGGCGAGTCAATGTTTATGTGATAGGCCGTGGTCTGATTAAAATCCGTTTCGGTCCAGAAATCATCAGATGTATCGCCCGGTGTGCCGTTATCATTCCAATAACCTTCCAGGATGAAAATTGGATCATCGTCGGGCGGGGGGCTCCACGGCCCGCCGTGCTCATCACCGATATTATGACTGTCCTCCAGATGCCAGTTCTGCAGGTCACCGTCCTCGACAAAGCACCAGGTTATCTCCGGCACGGCCGTGGATGCTCGTATCTGCTGCGGGCGATTCTGCCAGAAAGTAGTAAAAAGGACTTTGGGATTGCTCGAGTTGATACAGTGCAAACCACCGCCGGGATCACTGGGACCTTCGGCCAGATTTCCTGCCAATACGCAGTGATATATCTCCGGGCTGCTGGCCCCGTTGCAGTAAATACCACCGCCACGCGAACTTATATTGCCGGTAATCGTGCAGTGTTTCACGCTGCCGCTGCTGTTACTGTAATAAGTCACGGCCCCGCCGTAAGTGGCCTCGTTGCCATTGAGCCGGGTATTGGATAACGCCAGATCGCTTTCATAACAGCACACCCCGCCGCCATAAGTGCTGGTATTGCCATTATTGAATACGCAATCACTGATAGTCGCTTGTTCAGTATTACGCACAAAAACACCGCCGCCATAATCATTACTGCTGTTATTGGAAAACGTGGAATAATCAATCGCGATATCAGTATTGATAATGTATATTCCACCGCCAAGCTGGGCGGCCTGATTGTCACTGAAGGTACATCCTGAAATGATTATTTCACCCCCATTCTGACAGTAGAGTCCTCCACCTCGATTAGTGACAATATTGGAACTGATAACACAGTTTCTAACCGTGCATCCGGCATCCACACACAATATCCCGGCCCCAAACCCACTGTTCCCTCCAGTAATGGTCAGCCCGTCTATTACGGTGCTGGTATCTTCACTATTTTCCAGGAGAATAACACTTCCCGACCCGCTTCCGTTAATTACCGTGTTGGCAACCACTTGTGGATTATTCGGGTCGGTGCTGCGTAACGTAATCGCAAGGCCCGCCAAATTTATATGTTCCGGATAGGTCCCCTGAGAAATGATAATAGTATCACCATCCATCGCCACATCAATAGCACCCTGGATAGTGCCATAGGAACCCGGCACATACAAATCCGCACCAAAAGAAATATTACATAACACAGGTAAAAGCAGACAGATATGAACAATGGGGAATTTTCCTGCCATACGCGGATTCCTTTCCTCTGGCAAGGCCTACCTTGAATTTGAAGACAAAATCAAGATAACCCTCCGGCTTCCATAGCCTTACAGCAAAATCATTATCTAAATACAGTGATTTCTCACACCCATAATATCGGTTCTTCAATCCCCACCCCTTAAATTTATCGGACCTGTTTAAGATGCTTATTGCCTCTCAAAATAAGCCACTCTATAAAATCCATACGGTTTTTATCATTTTTTTCAACACATTTGGACCTCTAAATGCAAAATATATATGGAACGTACGCTCGCGATATTGTCTCTGACCAGGAAGGTTTATGAATGGATAAAGAAAATCAGCAGGAAGTTGCCCGGGGCCTGCGGGATGGAGATCAGCAATCCTGGTTGAAGCTGTATGATGCTTATATACAGAAGGTCTGGCAAAACGTAGCCCGCCTTATGGGTGATAATAGCCCGGCCATAGCCGATGTAGTCCAGGAAACCTTTCTGGCCGCAGCCCGCTCGGCAGGTAATTATGATCCCAGTCGCGGCTCCCTGTGGAACTGGCTCTGGGGCATCACGCGGAACCAGGTTGCCCTCTATTATCGCAATCGTAAGACTAAAAAAAATCTTAGCCAGGCCAGATCATGGTGGGCCGGCCTGGATGGCGAAAAACTCGACTGGATTGACGCTCGCGCAGATACCCCGGCTGACATACTGGAATCACGGGAGTTGGCAACTTTGATCAGATTTACCCTGCATGAACTGCCTGCCGATTATCAGGCCGTACTGATAGCCAAATATCTTGATAATGAGCCGGCCCCAAAAATCGCCGCTGATTCAGGAATCTCGACCGAAGCCATACGGTCAAAACTGGCCCGGGCCCGCAAGGCCTTTCGTAAGGCATTCAAAAAGTTAACCGCCTCCACACCCTATGGAAAGGAGGTATCGTTATGAAAGATAATGAAAAACAGTTTAGTCAGTTTATCTCCGGCATTGACACGCAAAAAGCATCGCCCGACCCGCAGTGTATCGCCGGGCTGCGCGAAAGGACCTGCTCAGAATTTGTAAAATCTTCAGCAGGCAGCCTAAAAGAAAAACAAAAAACCGCACATAAAATTTGGAGTATAATCGTGAATATAAATATCAAAAAACTTACCGCCGCGGCGGCTGTTATTGTCGTGGGGTTGCTTATCTTCCAGTTCCTGGGAAAACCGGTCCCGCTGGCTACCATTTCGTTTGCCGATATTATCGAAACCATGAAAAATGTACCCTGGCTGTATATGGAGGCTCAGGGTTTTGATGGAGGTGTTGAGGGAACCGGCCGGCAATGGGTGGGCTTTCAGGATAAAATCCATGCCGGCCAATGGGCTGATGGAAAAATTACCTTATGGAATATCAAAGAGCATAAAAGATATACCTATACCCCTCAAGATCGGACTATAACCATTGATTACACCTATGAGGATGATTTTCCTCTTAATTTATCGTCACCGGTTGCCCTCCTGGAAAGCATGAATAAACAACTCCGCCGGCAGGGCGCCCAAATCAATACCTCTATGGGAAAATACCAGGGACAATCTGCCCAGATCCAGGAAATTACCCTTACCCTGGAGATGAATAAGGTAAGACACACCCAGACCCTTATATTATATATTGATCCCGATTCAAACCTGCTGCGCGCCGCCCGGGCACAGGGTACCGATGCCGAAGGTCATACCATCATGGCCGGGGAGATAACCTTTAGCTATCCTGCCGGCGGCCCGGCCGATATCTATGAACTGGGCGCGCCCCGCGATGCCAAAGTTATCAGTAATATTCCGGCAGACAATATTCAGGAACTCATGGATCATTACGGCCAGAGCCGAACCGAGGCCACCCGTGAATATATTGCCATTATTACCTATACCGACAGCTACCGGCATGACATGATTACCATGGTGGATATCGATTATAAATCAGGCCTCCGGCATCGCCTGGAACGGCATCTGGTTTTTGGATCCGGACAAAGCATGGAAAACCTCTGGCCGGCCTATAAGGAGCAACTCGGACAGACATTTGAATCGCTGCGGCAATGGTCTTTAAACCATTATCAATCAACTGGTTCCATATCCATTTATTTACATGATGGTGAATATTACTGCTCAGCCGGCAGGGACGATGACGGCACGTGGCATAAAGAATCCAGACAGTATGACCCAGACCCGCGTGATTACCGTATGCCTGGGATTACCCTGGAATCGATTGCCTGGCCCCTGATGTTCGCCGGCGGAACCATCATTGAGGATGACTATGCCCGGGAAAATAATCTCATCTGCATCGAACGCCTGCAGCAGGGTATGGTTCGCGAATGGGCGGTCTCCCTGCCCGCCCGCTTCCTGTTCTATCTCGATCCGCACAAAGACTATATCAGCCGCCGGAAAGTCACCGAATGGCGCGCCGACGCCCCCTGGCAGCAGAATAAAAACTGGCTCAATGAGGCGGACCCCACAAAAATCCCCGACAGCACCGTCACCGTCGAAGATATGACACAACTGGTTCAAGCCCCCAACGGCCACTGGTATCCACGGGAAATCCTCGTCCAACAAACCGTCCTCCCCAAAGATAATAAAGATACCCCGCCAAATAAACCAAACTTCAAAACCATAAATATCTATATCAACACCGCACCCGTTTTCCCGGACAACATCTTCGATATCAACCACCTCCCCGCCCCTTAAGCCGAAATTGGTTTCTTCGACTCTGATTAAGCCCCGATTCATCAGAAATGAACAACCTGAATTGTAAGGGCTACCCCCCGTACTCGCCCAATATCTTTTTACTTTAATTCCTATTAACCGAAAGAAAGATATGATAGATAATAAATTGGTCGTCAGGTCCATAGTTATGATAAGTTTCCCATACTTGCTTGGATGAAATACAGTGAGATGGCCGAAGACTATCATCGGAAGCCATATGTAAATTTTCCCGGCGTTTCTCGATCGCCTCCTGGACATCTTTCTGGGCCTGCTTAAGATTGCCATCCATAACATATCCGATCATCCCCCCCCTTATCCAAACCTTCTGCATATTGGCCATTAAAATAACGATACATACCATCGATGACATATTCACGAGCTAATGTTCTGAAACCACTTGGCAGATTTATCCTTAAACGCTTGCATTCAATAGAGAAATATACTTTTCGTCGATAACCGTGAATAAAACGTAGATCCAGACGACCTTCCTGTTCTGTTCCATCCTTATTAAGAATAATGATTTCAAGGTCAATAAGAAATGGCAACTTTGAAAGCTCTTGTTTTCTTTCTAACACCCTAAAAAATTCTTGTGTTATTTTTACCTCGTGTATTTGCCTTGTCCTGAAGTTCTTCCATGAATCAAGAACTAAATATATTATTTGCGGGACAAGTGAATCGGGAAATTTTGTTGCCCATCTAATGAGATCACCCTTAATCGCCATTTATTTTTGATCTCCTTGAATCTAAAATAGCGCCGGGATCCAGAGTAAAATAGTGTCCCCAATAATTCCCCCTTCTAATTCCCCCGGGAGCTTGCCGTTGAGCTCCTGATCCTCACCGGTGTACTCTACCAGCAACCCGGGGGGCGCATTCGTGGCCGGTTTTGAATCCCC
>JAFGHE010000292.1 GCA_016930295.1 Sedimentisphaerales bacterium | reverse complement strand
TCGCTGGGAGGTCTGACACCCAGGGAATATGCTCAAAGTAACGAGAAAATTCTAACTGCTGTTGGCCTATAATCTGGGGGAGGGTCAGTCAAACACCGGATCTAACCGACAAATTTTATATTTTGAGGTTAGGATCCATAATGAAAACCAAAAAGAAGACTTCTACGGAATAAAAAACAATTGAGCAATGCATAATCAACCTATGGTCTGAACAAATATCGTTACAATGTCAAGTGTTATTTCTGGTGAGAAATCGTATCCAGTGTTACTTATTGAGTCGATGACTATTAACACCGTCTTGGGTAATTTCCATGTTTTTTCCAACATTTGACCTTCAAAAAAATAACGTTTATAATTAAGGCACTTTTTAACCTTATTTTTATTTAGCCCAACTCTTTTGTGAAAGAAGGTGATAACCTGCCTATGGCACAGTATTAATGTCAAGATGATTAAAAATATTTACTGGAAGGAAGGAACTTCAAATGAAAAAATGGCTACTACTTTCTTTTCTTGTTATCATTGCAAGCATGGTATTGTTCGTAAGTTGCGGTACACCCAGCTCCACTACCACTGCAGCTCCCTCAACTACGGCAAAAACTACAACGGCCGCGACTACAACGACGGCTGCAACCTCACACCCACCGACAGTGCCTACGGCAACTACAGTGGATTCGAGCATTGTAAGGGGCGGTACCCTGAAACGTATCGTCTCTTCTTCCCCTACCAACCTGGGTTATCCTCCGGGAGGATCTACCGAGGTAACCACTCTTGAAAGACTATGCATAACAGACGTAAGGGGTCAACAAACCCCCAACCTGGCTGAATCATGGGACATCGATGTGGCGAACAAGACCTTCACCTGGCATATAAGGAAAGGCATCAATTTCACTGATGGCACGCCATTTAATGCCGCCGCCCTTAAATGGAATTTTGAACAATACACCGCCGGCGGGCGCATGTATTACGGTGAAGCGATTGTTTCGTACGACATTATCGATGATTATACACTGCGGATGAATCTGAACGACATCAACAACGGAATGCTTTTCAACTGGGGATATGTCCAGATGATTTCGCCGACTGCCTTTGAAAAATACGGTGAAGACTGGTGCCGCCAGAACCCGGTTGGCACGGCGTCTTTTCTACTGTCCGAGTTCAAACGAGATACCATATTAAAATTGACCAAAAATCCCAACTACTGGATGCCTGGATTACCATACCTTGATAACCTGGAAATGATTGTGATACCGGATAACATGGTCGCCTCGGCGATGATGCAGACCGGTGATGCTGATATCTGGTTTACGACAGCCCAGTTTGCCGTCGAATTAGAGAAAAAAGGCTTCAATGTACGGTGGGAAGCCGGCGGCACGATGGATATTATCCTTTTTGATTCCAAAGATCCCACGTCGCCATTTTCTAACAAGCTAGTCCGCGAGGCTGTGGAATACGCCATAGACCGCCCGGCGCTGGCCAAAAAGATTGGCTACGGTGTCTATGAACCAGCGACCCAGATGACATCAAAGGCTATTCCGGGTTATAACCAAGGATTTGACCCACGGCCTTATAACCCTGATAAGGCCAAGCAACTCCTGAAAGAGGCTGGTTACCCCAGCATCAAGACTACCCTGGTGACCAGTCCCACTCGGGCCAATACCGCGACCGCCGTAAAGGCTTACCTGGCAGCCGTCGGTATTGACGTTGAAGTGAATATTGCGGATCAATCCCTTTACATCGCCACTACGTTCAGAAACGGTTGGAAAGGACTCGCGCTGGCTGGCGCCGGCATGGGCCCCGACGGCAGTTCAATCATCACCTGGTTCGGAGCCAGTCCATCCACCTTACGTTCCGGGGTTGAATACAAGTCGCCCGAGTTCCTAGAGAAATGCGATGCGATGTTGCACGTATATACCTACGACGAATTTCTTAAGGCTACCCAGGCAGTCATCAAACAAGCCAGCGATGATGCCATGGCGGTGCCTTTATTCCATTCCCACGGCGCAACCGTCTTTAATCAGTATGTCCATACCACCTTTGGGGTGACTTCTTCTTCAGACTATAATCCCCGGGAAGATTGGCTGGAACCACGTTAGCTAATTGAACGGAGAACCGGATGGCTCATCTTAAAACGGAAGTGAGCCATCCGGCCCTTTCCGGGAAAAAACAAATATAAAACTGCTCCGCATGACGGGGTACGATAGCCGTCCCAGCGCGGCCCGCATATATTTGGCACTTTCTGAGGTTCAAGATGACTAGTTTTATAATCCGGCGGTTAATACAGGCACTATTTATACTTATCCTGGTGACGCTGATCGTTTTCTTCGTAATGCGGCTGCTGCCCGGCGACCCGATACTCCTTTACATCTCCCAGTCCGGAGACCTGCAGTCCATGCCCCCGGAACAGATTGATGTTTTGAGGGCCAAATTCGGTCTGGATAAGCCCATCATGGAACAGTATGTCAACTGGGTGAAAAACATTACCAGACTCGACTTCGGGATATCAATATACTGGCATATCCCTGTCAGCGAGCTTTTAAAAGAGCGTATCCCTGTTACGCTCTATCTGGGTGTAATTGCCATGATAATCGGCACGGTTTTCGGCCTTCTGGCGGGGATAATTTCAGCCATCAGACGCGGAAGCTGGATAGATAAAACAGTCTTGCCTTTAACGTACCTGGGCATCTGTATTCCCATTTTCTGGCTAGGTATATTGATGATATATTTCTTCGGGTTACAGTTGAGGTGGCTCCCTCTGGCTGGTTTCACCTGGCCAACTGATAATTTCGTCCTGAGCCTGAAGCAAATTATCATGCCCGTTATCTGCCTTTCGGTGTTTTCTCTGGCGGCCAATGCCCGCCAGATGCGGTCAAGTATGCTCGAAGTGGTTCGCCAGGACTACATACGCACGGCCTGGTCCAAAGGCTTGAAAGAGCGTTCCGTAATTTTAAGACATGCCATGAAGAATAGCCTCATCCCGGTTGTCACCCTGATGGGCATCGGCCTGGGTCACGTCTTCGGCGGCTCGGTGCTTGTTGAGCAGGTATTCGCCATCCCCGGTATGGGGAGGCTGGCGGTCCAGGCTATTTTCGGTCAAGATTACATCGTGGTGCAGGCAGTTACCTTCGTGACTGCGGTGACGATACTATTGGCTAACCTTCTGGTTGATATTTCTTACGGCTTTCTGGACCCCAGAATTAGATACAGCTAGGAGAACCGTATTATGGTGACACAAGATACGACTGTGACAGAATTTGAGGAGAACGCTCCCCGAATCAGCGAGTGGCAGCGTTTCCGCCGGGTATTTTTTTCCCGCGGTATAGTTGTATTCGGGCTGGGGATTTTAATAGCGCTGTTTCTGGTGGCCATTTTTGCCGCATTACTGGCGCCTTACGACCCTTATGCGATGGATGGTGATTCTCTGGAAACACCGAGTGCTGCGCATTGGTTGGGGACTGATCTCCTCGGCAGGGACGTTTTAAGCCGGCTCATCTACGGTTCACGGATTGCGCTCATGGTAGGCTTCGTATCAGTTACTATCGGGGGCATTATCGGTATTACGCTCGGTCTAGTAGCCGGGTTTTCCGGCAAGACAGCGAACCTGATTATTATGCGGACGATGGATGCAATGATGTGTTTCCCATCGTTTTTACTTGTCCTTTTGCTGGCAGCTGTCCTCGGCGGGGGGATTCAAAACGTTATCGTGGCCCTCAGTATCGGAGCTATCCCCGGCTACGCCAGAGTCACATGCGGCCTGACACTCAGTCTGCGGGAGAATGATTATGTTTTATCGCAGAAGTCAATGGGGGCTAATAACTGGCGTGTAATGCTCCGGCATATCTTACCCAATGCTTTCCCTCCACTATTAGTAATTATTACCATGCAGTTGGGCGGGCTTATTCTGGCCGAGGCGGGTTTGAGTTTCCTTGGCATAGGCATCAAGCCGCCCGGCGCTGCCTGGGGATCCATGGTCAACGACGGATATCAGTATCTGCTCAGAAATCCGGTGCTCTCTTTTGCGCCTGGCATAGCGATTATGCTGGTGGTTTTTGCCTTCAATATGGTTGGTGACGGGCTTCGAGATGCGCTCGATCCCAAATTAAGGGGTTTACTTTAAATAATTGACCTGTCCATGAGAATGGTACTTTCATTTGCGCCGGTTCTTTGCATCATAGCGGAGTTCTTTGCTTTCAACATTGTGGTTGATGACCTCAGAGAGGCGGCATAATGGACATAACTATGCCTGCTATTAAAAAGAAGGATGGTGATTTGACTTGATAAATGCATTTGAGACGTTTCCGCACCTGATGTCCCCACTGAAAATAGGCAATGTCATCTTCCGTCACAGGATGTTCGCCTCACCGGTTAACTCGGCAGAAATTATCAACGATGGCCAACCTTCGCTTGATGGAGTCGCCTATTTTGAAAGAAAGGCTATAGGCGGCGCGGCGGCTGTCACCTACGGAGAAGTCGATGTCGACCCCGAGGAT
This sequence comes from Sedimentisphaerales bacterium, assembly GCA_016930295.1. Lineage (GTDB taxonomy): Bacteria > Planctomycetota > Phycisphaerae > Sedimentisphaerales > SM23-30 > JAFGHE01. The sequence goes on along the minus strand of JAFGHE010000292.1, from coordinate 1,520 downwards.
TATAAGGAAGGCAGATATCCCCGTGAAATCACCCGTTCGAGCAATTACAACTACCCGCGCCTGGCCAGCGCTATCAGACGTCAAGGGGCCGTCGCTGTTTTAGAGTTGTGCTTTTCCGGTATTTATGCCCGTATGTATACCGGAGGGACCAAACCCGCCTGGGGACCGGTCGATATGACTTCGCCTTTGGGACACAAAGTCGCCGCTATGCCTGAAGAGAAGATCCTGCAAATTATCGAGGAGTTTGGCAAAGCCGCATTTGCGGCCAAAAACGCTGATTTTGATATGGTCTGCCTGCATGGCGCCCACGGCTTCGGTTTGCAGCAGTTCATGTCGCCCACGATAAATACCCGAACCGACCGATGGGGAGGCAACACGGAAAACCGCTGCCGTTTCGCCGTCATGGCCATCGACAAAATCAAGCAGCGCTGCGGTCAGGATTTCCCAGTGGAAATTCGCATCAGCGGCACTGAAATCGTCAAAGACGGCTATGGCATCGATGAAGGCTGCCGTATCGCTGAGCAGCTTGATGGGCATGCAGATATAATCCATGTCTCCGTCAGCGCCATAAACAGATTCGGCGCTGAATCCTTCTCGCGTACCCAGGTTAGCATGTTTTATCCGCCCGGAGTTAACGTCCAATACGCGGCAGAAGTTAAAAAACATGTTAAAAAATCGCTGGTTGGTACTGTCGGCGGTCTGAACGACCCTTATCAAATGGAGCAAATCCTCGCTTCTGGTAAAGCGGATATTATTTATATAGGGCGTGGGCTAGTCTGCGACCCCGATCTTCCCAACAAGGTACGGCGCGGTAATGTCACCGAGATTCGTAAGTGTATGCGATGTCTTACCTGCTTTGCCGAAGGCGTGCGGCACGGTGACCTCGTTTGCGCTATCAATCCCGAAACCAGCCGCGAACGCGAAGTATACCGGGCCCTTCCCAAACCAGAGAAGCAGCGAGTTCTTGTCATTGGCGGTGGAATTGCCGGAATGCAGGCTGCCCTCACAGTTAGTAAAAACGGCCATGACGTGGTTTTATGTGAAAAGACCGGCGAACTCGGTGGCAAAATCCTCTGCGAAGCCGCGGTGCCCTTTAAGCAAGGTTTGCATGATTACATACTGCTGCAGCGGTTACTCATAGCTAAATCAAATATTGACCTGAGGCTGAATACCGATGTGACGGCTGAATACGCCCAGAATGAACGTCCAGATGCGATCATCGCGGCAGTCGGTTCAGATCCGATAACGCCTGGCATTCCGGGGGTAAACCAGAGCCATGTTTACCAAGCGATTGACGTTTATAAAAACCCCTCGCTTGTCAAAGGCAGAGTTGTCATTCTGGGGGCAGGTTTCGTCGGTACAGAGCTGGCTATTTATCTTAAAGACTTCGGCATCGATGCCGAAATCATTGAAATGCTCGCTGGTATAAGCGACGGCGGCAACAGCACCCATAAGAATGCCGTTAACGATATGATCACCCAGAAAAAAATACCCATCCACTTTAATACGAAGGCCGTTGA
>JAFGHE010000291.1 GCA_016930295.1 Sedimentisphaerales bacterium | reverse complement strand
TAATAACCTCCCTATCGCATTCAGAATCCACACCGTAAGTGTGTGATTTCCTGTCTCCTGTTAAATACTTCAAATTGTACCTTCTCTTTGTCCCAGTGGGACAAACGATAATAGCCCACCAATTTTAGAACATTTTGCATCTGTGACGTAAATCATGTTAAAATATGATTTCCTTTAGCCCTGAAAGGGCGGCAGTGTTTAGCCGGCGGCGTAAGCCGCCGGTAATGAATGAATTATATTTAAAGCCCCGAAGGGGCGAAAGAAAGAAGCAAAATCGTAAACAAGCTCTTACCCACGAACTCACCACCCACAACTTTTTTCGTATTTCTGTGCCTTTGTCCTTATTCCTTCTCCTTGTCATCTTTTTTAGAATCTAACAATCCGCCTAAACCTTTTTTCAGTCCATCACCGAGTTTTTTGCTTTCATCGATGAGTTTATCGGTTGATTCCAGGCTGCCGTCGAGTACCTTGCCGGCCTCACGGATGATGACCTCGGAACTGGCGCCAAGTACATTCAAGGTATCGCCCATGGGTCCGATGATATCATCCGGCAGGATGCCGACGCCCTGTTGTACAATGCCCTCGGCAATCGCCACCAGAATCTTACCGGCCAGTACGGCAAAATCCACCTTACCCTCTTTTCCCAGGTCCGTCATGGTTATGGGCGCCAGCTTCATGGTAATCGTATCCTTTTTGCCGGGAACCGGCAGCAGTTTGACCTTCACGGCCACCTCACTGATCTCGAGTTTATTAATCACGAGATTCTTGCCGGCGGATTCGGGCTGTTTTTTTTCCCCGGGTTCAGTCTCCGGCTCTGTTTCTTCTTTAGCCATGCCGTCAAGCACTTCCTGGATGTTATTAGTAAGCCCCCTCTGCTCCAGCACAACACTCATCTTGTTCATCAGAATCTCATCGATGTGTATGGTATCCGAGAGCACCGTACCCATAGCCAGGTCAACCCGGGCCTCGCCCAGCTCGAGCATTTTTTCGTTCTGGTATCCTGAGGGATTATCGACTACCAGGTTTTTAACCCCGGCCCGGCCCGCCAACAGCGACAAATCCACTGCCTCAACCGCCACCGGAACCTTCAGGGCCTTGGTGCCTCCGACCTCAATCCCCAGTCTGACCGCCTTGGAGCCAAACAGATAAAAGGCCACCACCAGAGCCACAATGATCACAACAATAACAAATCCTGTAACTTTGAGTACTTTCCCAATTTTCATGACACTCTCCCGTGCAATAACATATTATATCACAAGCTTTTACCCAAAAACAGCCGGCCTGAGTGCACCTGGGCGAAAGCTCATTTTCCTTCCGGTGCATTCCTGCCGGTTAAGTGATTATAGCCTCCCTCAACCACTTTCTCAAGTCCGGATAGATTCAAAACCAAAAAGCTTTTTAAATTATTCATTTGCCTTATTGTATTTGCCCTTCTATTATTACGTATAATATCTGATGCTGCCATCAAAAGTGGAGATAGGCAATTAAAACCGCTGTTTATAATCCAGAAACAACGCTCGTAACACTTTTGACACTGGCGTCATGACAAAATCAAAACCGTTTATTTCTACAAATCTCTGGCAATTAACAGAAAGGGAGAGCAAATCATGGAAAACTTGGTCGAAAAATTAATGGAATGGATTACTTTAAATGGTATTAATATCCTCGTAGCGGTCGTTATACTGGTCGTGGGCCGCTGGGTGGCCAAATTGATCGAAGGTATCATTAAGAAAATCCTGACCGCCAGGAAAGTGGATGGGACCATAGTCTCGTTTGTGGCCAGTATGGCCTACATCGCCTTAATGGCCTTTGTCATCATTGCCGCTCTGTCTAAAGTCGGGATCCAGACTACCTCGTTCATCGCAGTCCTGGGCGCCGCCGGCCTGGCCATCGGCCTGGCCCTGCAGGGGTCCCTGGCCAACTTTGCCTCCGGCTTTCTCATGATCATATTTCGCCCCTTCAAGGAAGGTGATTATATCGAAGCGGGCGGCACCGCCGGAATCGTCAAGGATATGCAAATCTTTACCACGACCCTGACCACCCCGGATAATAAACGGGTTATCATTCCCAACTCCAAGATTACCGGTGATAATATCATTAACTATACAGCCACGGGCACCCGGCGCATCGATCTTACCGTCGGCGTGAGTTATTCGGATGACATCGATAAAGTCAGACGGGTGCTGCAGGGCATCATCGACAGCGATGACCGCATCCTCAAAGATCCCGCTCCCATGCTGCCGGTAAGCGCCATGGCCGACAGCAGCATCAATTTCATTGTCCGGGTATGGGTCAATGTCTCAGATTACTGGAGTGTATTCTTTGACACCACCGAAGCCGTAAAAAAACGATTCGACCAGGAAGGTATCACCATCCCGTTCCCCCAGAGTGATGTACATCTGTACGAACATAAAGAATGAAATAAAGACACATAGTGTTTTAAGAAAGACTGTTGCTATACTTAAACGAAAAACTCTTAGAGAAAATATTCAGGTTGACTTATGTTTATCGATATTGTACATTCACTAAAATATCCAACCTGAACTGTAACAAATGGAGAATATAAATGACTTTAAGCAGACTACCTACAGGTGTGGCAGTAATCGCTTTACTATTAATCGCTCCGGCCGGGGCCGGGGACTGGCCTCAATGGCATGGCCCTAATCGTGATAATATTTCCACGGAAACCGGCCTGCTCCAGGAATGGCCCCAGAACGGGCCGGAACTGGTTTGGAAGGCTGAGGGTCTGGGCGCCGGTTTTTCCTCGGTTTCCGTGGCTGGTGATAAAATTTTCAGCATGGGTGACAAAGAGGGCGAAAGCTGTGCCCTGGCCCTCAATCGCTCGGATGGAAAACTGCTCTGGACCACTCCCATCGGCAAGGCCGGCGCTCCCGGCTGGGGCGGGCATAAGGGAACACGCTCCACACCGACCGTAGACGGCGAACTGGTCTTTGTCATAGGCGAATACGGCGAATTGGTCTGCCTGCAAGCAGCTACCGGCAAAAAAATCTGGCAGAAACACCTGATCGATGACTTTAAAGGAAAACTCCCGGAATGGGGCTATTCTGAATCGCCCCTCGTGGATGGTGATAAAGTAATCTGTACGCCCGGCGGCAAAAACGGAACCATGCTCGCCCTGGACAAGAAAACCGGCAATCTCATTTGGCAGACCAGCGACATTACCGACAATGCCTCCTACGCGTCTATTATCCCTGCCGATATCGGGAAAATCCGACAGTATATCCAGTTGACCGATCAACACGTGTTCGCCGTGGGCACAAACGGCAAGATCCTCTGGCAGGCCAAACGCAAGGGTAAGGTGGCCGTAGTCCCCACACCCATCTGCCATGACAATAAAGTCTATGTCTGCTCCGGCTATAACATTGGCGATAACCTCTTCGAGATTACTCCGGCCAACGCCACATTCACAGTTCGCGAGGTCTATAATAATAAAATTATGGTCAACCATCATGGCGGAGTGCTTTTGTATAACGGGCATCTCTACGGCCATTCCGATACCAGAGGCTGGGTTTGCCAGGAGTTCAACACCGGCAAACTCGTCTGGAACGAAGAAGAAAAATTCGATAAAGGCTCGCTCACCTGCGCCGACGCCCATCTTTACCTGCGCAGCGAAGGAAAAGAAGGCACCGTCGCCCTGATCGAAGCCACCCCCAAAGGGTATATCGAAAAAGGCCGGTTCAACCAGCCCTACCGCAGCAAAGCCCAAAGCTGGCCCCACCCCGTCATCGCCGGCGCTAAACTCTACCTCCGAGACCAGGACATCCTACTCTGTTACGACATAAAAGAAAAATAATAAGTCACAAATATTCAAAGACACACAGGCACAAAAGAAGATTAGTGTCTTGCCTACTCTGAGTTCTTGATGTCCCTTGGGGTAAAAATCGCTTTCGCTCAAGATATACAAATCAACTTTCAGGTTGCGCATTTTTTATGCAATTATTGGAGGTTTTCGTGTTTAAGGAATTGCTATTCAAATATGAGTTATATGATTCGCTGGTATAATGAAGATCGCTATCATAAAGCTATTACCAATGTTACGCCCGATGATGTGTAATTTGGCAGGTGGAAATAGATTCTCAAAAAGCACACGTAACTAAAAAAGAAAAAGCCTCTCAGGAAAAAGTCTTGAAAATTCCAGATGAATGTGGTAAATTTACTAGTATCGAAAGAACTGTGAATTATGTTTTTTTATAGTTTAAATACAAGTCAAATACTTATCCTGGCCCCACGAGATTATATTTACCCGATTTCAAATGCCCCCCAGGGAACCATAGAAATGAGCATCAGCGTGTTTACCCCGCAAAAGAAAAAAGCTTTCACCCTCATTGAACTTCTCGTGGTCATCTCGATTATTGCCCTGCTTATTTCAATTTTAGTCCCCGCTTTGAGTATCGCCCGTCAGCAGGCCACCGGCGCCGTATGCCTCATCAATCAAAAAAATCTGCTCACCACCTGGCTCATGTATGCTGATGATAATAAGGATTTAATTGTCAGTTCCTTTACCGGCGAGCTCGCAAATATACCCGGATGGGTTGATAGTCCCACCGCTAATACACTCCAGGCCAAAAAAGAAGCCATCGAACGTGGCGCCCTTTACAAGTATGTCAATGACGTCCAGGTTTATCACTGCCCCGGTGACAAACGGGATATAAACTCAGTGAGCACCGCCTATCGTACTTATTCGATTGCCAACTGTATGAATGGTGAGGACAGGTTAAATAATCCTTCTTGGCCCTTTGAAAGCCAGTACATAGGTGGCGGCGTCTGCACCCGAAAAGTATCTTCCATTAAGAATGCTACCGAAAAATATGTCTTTGTCGAGGAGATGGATTCCCACGGATATAACGCGGGCTCCTGGGGCATGAACATTATCAATCCTCAATGGATTGATCCACTGGCCATCTGGCACAACGACAGTAGTACTCTGGCATTTGCCGATGGCCACTCCGAAATGCATTCCTGGAAGCAGGATCCAGTTTTAATAGAGATGTGTGAATGGGCAAAAAAGGGCGATTTTGACAATAGCCATTGGCGCTATACCACCGCCGACAATCCCGCCTGGCTATACATGAAACGTGGCTGGAACGTCAAATATTAAATCACCACTTGAATGACCAATTCCGACTAAAGTTATTTTGAAAATCCCTTTCATAAATTGAAATTCTCCACTATTTCAGGTTCATACCAACTTTTTGCTTTTTTACTTTAATATCCTGCATAAATGTTATACGACAACCCGAAGACCGGGCTCGAATCCATATGCTTGTCAACCGACCAAGTACCAGCCACACTATTAAAACACATATCCCAAATGACACCAACGCCATATGCACTAATTTTATATTTTCCATTTTTATATTCCTGCTATCCAAATAGCACCGGGTACAATACCATAACCGAGTAATTTTTAGGCATCCTTCTGAATAATTTTGACCAGCATCATAAGAATAATACTTGCTACCAGGGCGATACCAATCCGGATCATGGGATACGGTAAGAAATTTAATGCTACAACACATAAAACAAATGTAAGTACGCCCCACAATATACTTGATCTGCCTTCCATGTCTGCCAGCTTGCACATAATTATGATGCTGGCGATAATCATTGCCAATTCCATCATTTTTCGGGTCCTCCAGATCCCCCCGGGTATTTATTCGTTATGGTCGAATACTTTTTATAAATCAAATCCGGAAAAGCTTCCTGTGTCCAGGTCAATGGTTTCGCAGGGTAACTCGTCAATGGCCCTGTTATATAATTGAGATTTACCGGTGACGGGAAATATAAGCAGGGTCTGGGTGGAATCATTACTTGCTATTTGCACCAGTCCTGCCTGGGCACGGCCGTCCGGAAAGAATGTTATGACCTGTTCCTGCCGGGCGGATGTCTGGTTATCTCCGACCAGCACCTGACCAAAACGCAGCTTATCGGGCAGATACCGCTTTTGCTGATGGATATTTTCCTGAATCAGAACGTCGCAGGCCGGGGTTTCCTCCGGCGGACTCAGAGAATCCCGGTTCTCTGCCAGAGAGAGCCAATAACTGCTTTCCTGCAGATTAATATGCAGCCGGCATACCTGATTATGGGCTCCCGCCCAGCCCCTGGCATAGCGCGCGGCACGCAGTAATCCCAGCGAATTGCTGCGCAGGGCCGTGCTATCCAGACCCTGATACATATCAATCGCCACCCATGTACACATCAGGGCGATGAATAACATCACCAGCAAAATCTCAATAATAGTAAATCCCTTTATCCTCATTCTAAACTGACCACCGTCAATCATTATAAATATCCGCGTTTTCATCCTCTCCACCTATCTGACCGTCCTTGCCGTAGCTGATTATGTCAAAGGTGTTCGGATTTTTGGTGCCGGGGTAAACATAGATAAACTGATTCCCCCAGGGGTCCAGCAAGTCGTCATGCTTGCCGTAGGGGCCTCTCCATTTCTCGCTCAGTCCGGCCGGTGCACTCTGGAGTGCCTCCAGGCCTTCCGACTGGGTCGGATACCTTCCGCAGTCCGTCATAAACATACCCAGATTCACTTCCAGAATCGCTATCTTGGGTTTTGCCGATTTTCCCTTGGCCATCTCGGCCCGTTCCAGATAACGCGGCACCATAAACACGGCTAACATACTTATCAGTAATATAACGACCAGAACCTCAACAATAGTAAATCCTGTTCTGTTCAATTTCAAACGTGACGTCCTTTTATTTTGCTGGTATGTTTTCATCGTATTAATCTCTCTCTAAAATTATAATCCCGGAATGGCGGTTTCTATTTGAACGATCGGCATCAGAGTAGCCGCAACAATAAATCCGATTATCAGAGCTAACAGAGTGATAAGTATAGCCGGGAAAACGGCCATAAACCGTCTTATCGCAACGTGAGTATCCCGGTCATAGGCCTCGGCCGCATTCAGTAACAACTCCGGCAACTGACCCGTTTCCTCACCCACCGCCACAATCTGTATTAAAAGCGGGCCAAATCGGCTGGTCCCGTGCATGGCATGAGCTAACGACGAGCCGTTCTTGATTTGATAAATAATCTGGTCCACGCTCCGACCCAGCGCTTCGTTTCCCATGGAATTACGCACTATGTGTAATGCCTCCAGGATAGTTACCCCACCCTCGATTAAAGTACCCAGAAATCGGGAAAAACGGGCATAAGCCCATTTAGCACAAATATCGCCAAAAATCGGAAATCGTAGCTTCATACTGTCAATGACGTAACGCCCCCTGGCTGTGTTTCTCCACCGACTTAATAAAAAAAACAGTAGTAAAAGCAAAATAAAGGTGATAATCCCATAACCACTTTCTAAAAAAGAAGTTATATTTAATACCGCCCGGGTGGGCCAGGGAAGTACCGCCATATCCGCCACTAGTGTATTGAGAATCTGGGGTAAAATCCATGTCATCACTATAGCGACTGATATCAAGCCCAGACATAATACAAACGCCGGATATAACGCTGCGGTCAGTATATCTGTGCGAATAGTCACCTCCCGCTCAATTAAATCGGCCATCTGGTTCATACAGTAGTCAAGATTACCGGTGGTTTGACCTGCTTCCACCATAGAAAGATGGAGATCACTGAAACTGTCGGGATATCGGGAAAGCCCGTAAGATAATGATTTACCAGACTTTATAATACTATGCAAATCACCGGCCAACTGACGGATTGCCGGACGCGGATTCTGCCGGTTTAATACCGCTAAAGCCGTGAGGATCGGAAGTTTACCCTTTAGGGCAGTGGCCAGTTGACGGATAAATTCGTAACGGTCCTTTTCCGATAATTTTATTTTTTTATAAGCCTTTGTAGGTAAAACAGTTACTCGTTTTTTTCTATCAGAGACCACCTCGGATACAGGTTTAATTTCATCAACAAAACGCCCCTGCCGGGCCAAAATTTTTGCAGCCTCGTCACCACTTACTGTCTCAATTTGACCCTGTACACTTCGGCCGGTCCGGTCAATTGCCTTATACTGGTATTTGGGCATAAGATTTAAAAAATGTTTTAATTGTGTGCTAAAATATATTGTATTTATTCAGTGAGTGTTATATATCATAATTATAACTAGTTATGGCTTATTTGCAAAGGTCTATATGCAAAGTATTTAAATGCAATATTTTCCCAATGCCTCCGTCAAAAGTGGATAGTGGCATTTAAAATCGTTGTTTTTAATCCAGAAACAAACGTTCGAAATACTTATGACGCTAGCGTCTTTTCCCAACTGATTGATTTGTTTGAATATTTCTACTTGATTTCAGGGAGTGTATTTTGGAAGTAAGCATAAGAATAGCCGGACAAGCGGGACAAGGACTGCAAACCATCGGTAATTTGCTCGTGGGTGTATTGTCTAAGCTGGGAGTCCATGTTTTTGCCACCCAAAGCTATATGTCACGTATCCGGGGCGGTCTAAACTGGTTCGATATCAGAATATCAGATCAGGAACTGTTCAGCGGTTGCGAAAAAGCGGATCTGCTGGTGGCCTTGTCCCCGGAAGCCATAGATGAACTCCTTGGCCAGGTAAACAAAAATGCCCTGATCCTCTACGATAGCAAAGAAACTATCGACCATGTTATCTCTATGGACTTTCAGCAGGCAGCGAAAGATTTAACCGGAGCCCCGGTAATGGCCAATACGATTGCCGCGGGAGTAATCTTTACTATCCTCGGATATAACATAGATTCACTATGCGACCATTTGCAGAAAAAACTGGCCGGGAAAGGCCGGGAAATTGTTGATGATAATATCAAATGCGCTCGCCATGGGGCGGAATGGGCCAGGGACCTGGCCGGGAAGATTAAAGGGCCTGATCCCGCAGATGCACCAGCGGCTGTTTACAATGGCGGACAGACCGTGGCTCTGGGTGCGGCGACCGCCGGAGTAAAATTTGCCACGGCCTACCCCATGACACCGGGTACGGCGACGTTTACTTATCTGGCCGGGATGGCTGACGAATATAGTATTGTGGTCGAACAGGCAGAAGATGAAATTGCTGCCGTGAATATGATATGCGGTGCGACGTATGCCGGTGTTCCGGCCATCACCACCACCAGCGGCGGCGGATTCGCCCTGATGGTTGAGGGTGTTTCCCTGGCAGGGATGATGGAACTGCCGATTGTTATTATGATAGCCCAGCGCCCCGGACCGGCCACAGGCCTGCCGACCAGAACCGCTCAACAGGATTTAAAAATGGTGCTCTACGCAGGCCACGGTGAATTCCCCCGTGCCATCTACGCACCAGGCAGTCTCAAGCAGGCCTACGATTTAACCCGCCAGGCCATTCAGACCGCCCATACCTATCAATCGCCCACGTTTATTTTAATGGATCAATTTCTGGTTGATGTCCAAAAAAATATCGTTCCACTGGACCATACGCTCAATCCTATTGACAGATGTATTATTTTGGAGTCCCAGGCAGAGTACCAGCGATATGTAGTGACTGAAAACGGTGTCTCGCCTCGCGCTATTCCCGGTGGTGAGGGTTTTGTGGTATGTGATTCCGATGAACATACCGAAGACGGTCATATCACGGAAGATTTACAGGCCAGAATCAGATTCCAGGATAAACGTATGGCTAAAAGTCAGGGATTGTTGAAAGAAGCTATCGGGCCGGAATTCTACGGGCCTTCCAACGCCGATTTACTACTGGTATGCTGGGGCTCGACCTACGGCCCGTGCCGGGAGGCTGTGGACAGGTTAAATAGCAGCGGCCGGTCAGCAGCCATGCTGCATTTCTCCCAGGTCTGGCCTATTGATATGAATCCCCTCAAAGAGAACTACTTTAGAGATAATTCCCGCAGGATTTACTTTGTGGAAGGGAACGTAACGGCTCAACTCGCTTCCCTTTTACGTGAGCAGGGACTCCATTTGAGTGACTATGAAACGATTTTACGATATGACGGCATGCCGTTTACCGGCCAGGAGATAGCCGAAAGGATAGAACGTGGCTAAAAGAAAATATGAAGCTGAACCGGCCTGGTGTCCGGGCTGTGGTGATTTCCCCATATTGAAAAACTTCGATAAGGCCATCGAGGCTGCCGGAATAGACCGCAGGCAATTGGTCCTGGTCTCCGGCATTGGTCAGGCCGCCAAACTGCCCCATTATACCCGGGCCAACGTATTCAACGGTCTGCACGGCCGGGCCCTGCCGGCGGCCACCGGGATCAAGCTGGCCAACCATCACCTGGAAGTGGTTATCACCAGCGGCGATGGCGATATGTATGGCGAAGGCGGCAACCACTTTATCCATGCGATCCGTAGAAATATTTCCATAAAGGCCTTTGTCCATAATAATCAGGTCTATGGCCTGACCAAGGGCCAGGCATCGCCCACCTCGGATATCGGGTTTGTCACTAAAATCCAGACGCAGGGTGTCATCAATCAGCCCTTAAATCCCCTGGCCCTGGCCATTGTTGAGGATTGTTCATTTGTGGCCCGTACGTTTGCCGGTAATCCCCAGCATATGCAGGAAATGATGGTAACCGCCCTGAACCATAAGCAGGGTTTTGTTTTGCTGGATATTTTACAACCCTGCGTTTCGTTTAACCGCGTTAACACCTATGACTGGTATCGCCGGCGTGTCAAGCCGATAGATGACAGCCACGACCCATACGACCGCCTCAGGGCCCTGGAACTGGCCTTTCAGTGGGGAGATGAAATCCCCATCGGCATAATCTATCGCAGTAAAAGACCTGCTTTAGAGGGACAGATCCCCGTTCTAAAACAAAAAAGCCTCTGCGAGCGTTTTAACGACCATAATTGAGCTATTGTTTTTCAGGTTAATATTAGATTCCGCCGTCAAAAGTCAATCCCGGCGAAATGCCGGGACCGGCTTTATAAGCCAGCATCAAAGTTGTCACATACTTTTGACGCCGGCGTCATATTAGCCCTTGTTTATTCAACCCTTACAGTGTAAACTTAAGCCGGATGTCAGATAAGAAAACCATAGTCATATTCGGCTCTTCCGAACCGGAACCCGACAGCGATGAGTATCAGCAGGCTCTTGAACTGGGACGCCTGCTCGCGGGAGAAGGCTATCGTATCGCTAATGGAGGCTATGGCGGTATTATGGCCGCCACCGCACAAGGAGCTAAAGAAGCCGGGGGCCAAACCATTGGTGTTACCTGTGAAGCCTTCGGACGAGCAGGAGCCAACCCCTGGACCGATGAAAAAATTACTACCACCGAACTCTCACAGCGGTTACAAACCCTGATAAACCTGGGCGATGCGTATATTGTGCTGCCCGGAAGTACCGGCACCCTGCTCGAACTGGCCGCCTGCTGGGAAATGATTAATAAACATTTCCTTCCGATGCGGCCGATACTGTGTGTAGGGCCATACTGGAAACCGGTCATTGACGTCATCACCGGCTACCATGCTGAAAATGGCAGTTGTATAAAATATGTTAAATCATTAGAAACTATAATTCCCTTACTTAAAAAACTTTTTAACCCGACTGAGAAACTCAGCATATAATACCCCGGTATTAATAAATTACTTATTTAAGTTATGACAAAAAATATATGAATAACAAACATACTCATTATCTAATACTGATCGCACTTGTTTTATACATCCCTGCTCAGGCCCAAACCGCAGTATCGGAAGACACCCCGGCAGGTAAAACAGATATATCGCCTGTTCAGGAGTACCAGAGCCCCATTTTATTAAATGAAGGATTCCGTATCATTGACCGGCGCGCCAAACTGATACGACATCCTGAGGATAATCGCTGGTTCCTGGCCTTTGAACCAATCGAGCCGACCGATAAAACGAAAGAACAGGCACCCAAAACACCACACATCACCACGTCCGCCTTTATGACCGAATCACCGGATGAGCCCCCCAAACCGCAACTGCCGGAAGATGAAAGTTACTCCTGGCTGATCGAGATATTACCCGGCAAGTGGCTCACAGTAATGACAAAAATCACTGCCAATAAGGAAAACCTCAAGCTCACCTTTCGCATCTGGGGCGAAATTACCACCTATCGAAAACGGAATTTTATCCTGCCGACCATGGTGGCGACAGAATCACTCTTCGGTAAAAAAGCCGGGCAGCTTACTAAAACATCAAAGGCCAGTGACGCCCTGGCCCTGGTCCTGGGGACAGATTCCTCCCAGGCAAACGAGCAACCCGAAACACCACAGGTAAATCTCGAAGAACTGGCCCGGGACTTACGCCGCAAACTGCTGACCATTCCCCGAACCCATCTGATAAATCTGCCGGAAGAGCAGGAAGATCAGACCACCACCAATACTCAATCCTCTAACCAGACATCCGCCACCCGGTCCACCGGGCTCGATGGCCCCTCAAAAATAACCTGGAAAGACGGACAAATGGTCATCGACCGTGAAGGACGTTTAATGTACAGCTCGCAGGAAGACCGGTTCATGTTTATATTTGAAGCAGATTCCCCCAGCCTTCAGGAACCCCCCGTACTCCTGCACCCCAACCAGTTGCTCCAGAAAATGGAAGAAATGGCCGGAGTGCAAATCCTCCGCAGGGTCAAATTCCGTATCACCGGCCAGATCACAACCTACCAAAGCAAAAACTATATGCTCCTCAACAAAGTACTCCTCAACTACAATTCCAATAACCTGGGAAAATAAATAATTCCTTTTTAATAGTAAGCTTTCACATTTTTTAGTGTCATAATTTTCATTCCAGCAAATCATCCAGCATATTATTGAGATAATTCATGATATCCTGCCACTGCTCCAGGTCGACCCCGGCTCTGAATTCCTCGTCCGTTTCCCATATAAACTCCAGATCGCTGATAAATGATTCCAATCGCGCAATCCGCTCAGCCAGAGGCAATTCCAATCCCGGCAGAAGGGAGAGGATATCTTCAAGACTCCATTGACTAGACGATGACTGACTCATAGTACCACCACCCAATGGCAGGGGCGGCATACCGGTTCCAATGCCATTATATATATATGCACGTAATAATGGACATTCCATCATAAGCCATTCGCCGCAGAAGTATTCCATGTCAGCAATGGCAATCTGGTTATCAGAATTCAAATCACACAAAGAATTCCAATCAGGATCGCCATTTTCAGTAAGCCAGGAGGCTGCCAATATATTAAAGTCTTTTACCATTACTATATCATCAGAATCAAAATCAGCTAGACTATTACCACAAACAGGGGAACTGAATTCATCCGCTCCCATATCCGCCTGTTCATAAAGCACTCGGTCATCAAAATTCAGGTCAACCTCATATTCGTAATCGAGCTTGTTGTCTCCTTTATCAATACAGGGTGAATCAGGTTTCAGATAAAAGGTGTAGGCATTGGGATCATCAAACACCTCAAATATGAAATTAGGATCGCAGTGAATATTACAGGTAACCGGGTCCGGTTCATAACTATTGGGTTCTCCCGGAATTTTATAACAGGAATAAGTCACATTGCAATTGGTGAACTGGTTTCCTTCTGAATTGTTTTTATAAAGAATGCTGCTTATGACATTCGGATCATTTGCTCCTTGTGAATGAATCCCTTCTCCGGTATTGGAGAAAATCGTACAATTTCTTATGTCACCCCCATGGCCTGAATCCGCCAGATAAATACCATGATTCTCATTATTATGAATCCAGCAATTTTTAATAGAAACATTGTTGGGATCGTTCAGGTAGATTCCGTATTTATCGTTTTCCCGCACCGTATTATGTTCCATGACAGCCGAGCCGCCCTCAACATAAATTCCGGCTTCCCGGCTTTTTCCGATAATAAATCCATCCATTACGGTATCTGGATTTACTCCCAGGTCACTGACCACATAATCAATGTCACTGCTCCGGTCGCCGTCTATATCGCCGGTTAAATAGGTTGTATTTGTCAGCGGTCTCCTTTCATCTTTATCTTCTTCAAAACCGTTGAATCCGCCGTAGAGTTTGACATCCTCCACCAGTTCAAAGGTCGCGCCATTATCATCGGGATCATAGGTCGGTTTATATATACCCTGCGCCACCCAGATTTCATCCCGGTAACAGGATTTAGCTTTGCTCAGAGCATGCTGTAAATCCGTATAAGCATCCTCCCAGCTAACACCGGTATTGGCACCTTGCGCGTTTTGATCAACAAATATAACGCCATAATTCCAACAGCAGGTTTTCGTTGATTCCGATTCAATGTTGGCATGTTCATCCCAAAAATCAGAGATAACAACCCAATTTTCAATCACATCATTAGGTTCGGCAAAGTCATTCATCGTAACGGTTAGAGTAACACCATCTTCGGTTCCCGCCGGCAGTGAAGCGATATCCCAGGTATAAACATGATAGGCAGAATTATATGTTCCACAGGGATCAGCAGAAACAACCGTGAGACTTTTAGGTAAATAGTTAGCTATTATGACATCATTAACATCCCCAATATAAAACGGATTACACGGATCCATGATAGGATTCCCATATTCAATTGTATAGATGATCGTGTCATCCGGCTCGACACATTGTTCGTCAGAAATATTATCATAGATGTCGATATCCAGTATGCCGCAAGCCGCTTCCCATAGGGCATTATACAAATTTAACCGGCCTTCCGAAACACACAAACCCGGCAAGGTTTTATCCACCGTATTCATGATAGTATTTTTAACGTCTAAATAAACCAAATCAGGATCAAGCGACCATACTAAAGCGCAGGCCCCGGAAACATGAGGGGCCGCC